>NZ_JAWRVK010000059.1:0-20152 GCF_036663575.1 Halalkalibacter flavus | reverse complement strand
GGGTATTTACTTTTTTGGCTCTAAACAGGAAGAACTTTAAAACTGAAAATTCAGTCAGTATATATGCAACACTAGTGACTTGATATGTATCTAAGCAGCTTTTCGAGCTACATTACCAACTCTCTGTGACTGCTAAACTAAATGAAACAGTTCCTGCTAGATAAGATGAAACATTTATTGGCCTGAAATCGACTTTCCAGTGGGCAGCCCATGGGCTGCCCACTGGAAAAAATTTAATAATATTCTATGCCTCAATCACTATTATATAAGTATTTAAATTAGTAGTCTTGGAGGTTTGAAAGGTGGATAAGTGGCAAGTGTACAAACGAGAGGAAAGAAACTAGATCATCATAAAGAATTAATTCTGTCATGGTTAAGAAAGCATCCAGATATGACTGTAGCTCAATCTTGGAACGTAAGCGTCAAATAATACACACATTCCAATAGCCCTGGTCCCATGCGATACTCTAATCATTAATGATGAAAGGGTGTCGCTATGAAACGTAAAGAAAAACACGCTTTGTGGAAAAAACGCATGGAGGCATACGAAGCCAGCGGGGAGACGATCCAAAAATGGGTATCTAAACAAAATGACATTACAGAATATCAATTCCACTATTGGCGAAAGAAGATCAAAGAAGAAGGAAACTCAGATTCAAGTGATGAGGTAAGCCACACTTGGACATCTTTTGATGTCCCTACCTTCACAACCACATCCATTGAAGTGAGACTAGATGATCTGTCTGTCTATATTCCTGAAAATGTGAGTGAAGAACATTTGTCTCGTGTACTACGCGTGTTGAGAAATGGATGATAAATCAACGCTCCATTGATAAAGTCTACCTTGCAAAAGGGAGTACAGACTTACGAAAATCCATTGATGGACTTGCGGCTATCGTACAAGAAAGCTTTCAATTAGATCCCTTCTCCCCATGTCTATTTGTTTTCTGTAATAGACAACGAGATAAGATCAAAATCCTTCAGTGGGAACATAATGGATTTTGGCTCTATTATCGCCGTTTAGAAAAAGGTACGTTCCCTTGGCCAGAAGATTCATCTTCTTCTCCGCAAATGATTAGCCACCGTCAGTTCCGTTGGTTACTTGACGGCCTTTCTATTGATCAAAAATCTGCACATCCAAAAGTTACCGCACAGCGAGTCCTTTAATGAATAAATGATAAGCAAATCGATGAGAGGTGATGTATAATTAAGCTATGAAAACAACAGAAACCACCTCTCAACCTACAACTGAAGAATTAGAAGAACGTGTCTCATCACTTGAGGAACAAAACGCAGAGCTGACGGCAAAAATTAAATGGTATGAGGAACAATTCCGTCTTAGTAAGCAACGCCAATTTGGTACTTCAAGTGAGAAGACAAATGCTGATCAGTTAGAATTGCCTCTTTTTAATGAGGTAGAAATTACTGCTGACCCATCGATTGAAGAACCTACGGTTAAAACCATTACGTATGAACGTAAAAAAACCAAAGGTCAACGTGATAGTAAACTTGAGAACCTTCCGAAGGAAGTTATTGAATATCGATTACCTGAAGAAGATCAGGTTTGTTTGTGCTGCAATGGAAAGCTACATGAAATGTCAACAGAAGTACGTCGTGAATTAAAAGTCATCCCAGCGGAAGTGAAGGTCATTGAACATGTTCAACATGTTTATGCGTGTCGCCGTTGTGAACGTGAAAGCACTGAGACTCCTATTGTTAAAGCTTCTATGCCGAAATCTGTTTTTCCAAAGAGTCTTGCTTCGCCATCTAGGATGGCCTACATCATGAATCAAAAATATGTAGAAGGGCTTCCATTATACCGTCAAGAACAGCAATTTGCTCGTCTTGGTGTCTTTTTGTCACGCCAAACATTAGCTAATTGGGTTCTTTATGGTGCTAATACATGGTTAAACCTCATCTATGATCGAATGTATCAATATCTGATGAATCTTGATATTGCTCATGCTGATGAAACGACGCTGCAAGTGCTACGGGAGCCAGATCGTCCATCAACAGCTACCTCTTACTTATGGCTTTATCGTTCAGGACAGGAAGGCCATCCGATTGTATTGTTTGATTACCAGCAAACACGAGCAAGTAAACATCCTAGAAAGTTTTTATCTCCTTTCCAAGGATACTTACATGTAGATGGATATGCTGGATACAATGGAATTCCAAACGTAAAGTTAGTTGGTTGTTGGGCACACGCTCGTCGAAAATTTGATGAAGCTTTAAAGGCTTTGCCTAAAGAACAACAGTCGAAAGATGTCACAGCCAAAGAAGGCTTGAAGTTCTGTAACCAACTCTTTGCGATTGAACGAGAAATCAAAGATTTGTCGTTCTCTGAACGTCATCAAGTACGTCTAGAAAAAAGTCGACCACTTCTTGACGCTTTTTCAGCATGGCTTCGCATGCAAACGCCAAAAGTATTACCAAAGAGTGCACTAGGACAAGCGATCAAATACTGTCGAAATCAATGGGATAAGCTAGAGGCTTTCTTAGATGATGGCAGACTGGAAATTGATAATAATAGAAGTGAGAGATCCATTAAGCCGTTTGTGATTGGCAGAAAGAACTGGATTTTTGCCAACACTCCGAAAGGAGCAAAGGCAAGTGCTGTAACTTATAGTATTGTAGAAACTGCCAAAGAAAGTGGCCTCAACCCTTATCAATACTTAATGCACTTGTTTGAGGAGCTTCCCAATATAGATGTGAGTGATGAAAAAGCCATTGATCAATTGCTTCCTTGGTCAAACAGTCTTCCGGCTCACTGTCGTATTCAACATGATAAGTAGATTATAAGTTAATCCCCATCTCTATAATAGGTGGGGATTATTTGACGCTTACCTTGGAACGAACAAGCTCAAGACTGGCTTAACCGTACAGGAAATGTCAAAGTGCATAACACAACAAAAAAAGACCGGTTGAAGTGTTTTCCCTCGAAAAACAACACTTAAAACCGATCATGAACATCATCGATGTTCAAAACAACAATAATAATATTATATCAAGGTCTATTCGTAAGGACAATACCATTCGGTAGTTATCTAATCGCTACTCTCTTCCACTCGGGAGCTTTCATAAATACAAAGAAGTATACCTTACAGTACTTGATGAACATGAACTAGTCATTTGTAGCCTTGATGGCGAAATTCTAGCTAAGCATCAAATTTCAATAGAAAAAGGTAAACTCATACAAGATCGTAAGCATCAGCGTAACCATACAAAAGGTATTGATGCCTTTGTTGATAATGTCGCATCTTATTTTGATAATAAAGAGTTAGCACGTTCATTTCTGTCAAAGGTTAGAGAAAAAAATCCACGATTCATTCGTGACCAGTTACAGTTACTCTTAAACTCTATTAAAACAAATGATTCTTTTATTATTAACGTTGCGCTAGCTGAGTGTTTACGCCGTAATTAGATCGTATAGAACTTCAGAAAAACAGCTTTATCCCACATTTGTTATTTTAAAAAGTTATGTATAGTAATCTTAAATTATGATTGGAAAAATCACGATCAGTATGAGTTCAAAGTAACATGTAGGATAATAAAACTAAGTTTTATCTATATTTCAATTAGCTATTATCCATTCCATAGTTTGAATAGAAAGTTCTTTTTAGGAAATATAAGTATTCTTTAATTTTCTAGGATTAAAAATTTAATCTCGGTCTACACTCTATCAATTACTAAAAATCATATCTACTTTTAATACAGCAATCGATCCAAAACCTTAGGTTCTACTCTAAAAAAAGATTTACAAACTATAAAAATGTGCTAAAAACAGCCAAATAATTTCATTCTGTATTTTATCTACATAGGTTTACAGCAGCCTTATATTTATTTATAGTAAATCCCAACTAAGGGGAGTGCCTTTCTTCACTGCTTTTTTAACTTTTTTACCTAAAATAGTTTCATAATATTTAGGCGGTAATCCAAAACCTGGACGAATAATTGTTACGTTATCTTTAGTAAAGGTTTCTCCCATTTTCATATCCTTAGATACATATAAAGATCTTCTGAATCTTAGTGAATTCTTTTCTGCATCGCCTACACCATAATGAATATGACCTAATGCTTGCCAAGCGCGTTTCGTTTCTTCGACAAGTACTTTCATTTCATTTGGTTCTAAAGAAAAAGCTGAATCAACTCCACCATCTTTACGAGATAAAGTAAAATGTTTTTCGATTACAGTTGCCCCTAGTGCAACGCTTGCAACGGCTGCTCCTACTCCCATAGTGTGATCAGATAATCCAATTTGACATTGAAATAACTGCTTCATATGGGGGATCGTTATAAGATTACTATTATCAGGTGACGCTGGGTATGTGCTCGTGCACTTTAATAAAATTAAATCTTTGCACCCTGCATTTCTTGCCGTATTTACCGCTTCATCAAGTTCGGATATAGAAGCCATTCCAGTAGAAATAATTATCGGTTTACCTGTCGCAGCGACCTTACGAATTAAGGGTAAATCAGTATTTTCAAAAGACGCGATCTTATAACAAGGCACATTTAATGACTCTAAAAAATCGACAGCAGTCTCATCAAAAGGGGTGCTAAAAGCAATCATTCCTAACTCTTGACAACGAGCAAAAATTTCTTCATGCCACTCCCACGGAGTATACGCTTCTTCGTATAATTGATATAAATTTTTCCCCTTCCAAAGACTAGTTTCGTCATTAATTTTAAAATTACCCTCTTTTATATTTAAAGTCATCGTATCCGCAGTATAAGTTTGAAGTTTTAAAGCATGGGCACCAGATATAGCTGCTGCTTCAACAATATTTAAAGCTCTTTCTAACGATTGGTTGTGATTACCAGACATTTCCGCTATTATAAACGGCGAATTAGTGCAGCCAATTTTTCGAGTTCCAATAAAAAATTCATTCAAAATCATCACTCCATATCATTATTTATTGAATTATATTTCTTTCCTAAAATAAACGCTTCTGCAGCACAGCCAATATTAGCTCCTCTCCATCTTGCTAAATATTCTAATGAAGGAATAGACTGTGCATGTGGCCAGTTTCTCAATTCATTTTGGTATTCTTGTAGAGATTTAAGTTTGATGGGAAGGGTAGCCGTGATATTTATATACCAGTTTGGTACAAAAGGAGGTGCTGATCCAGGAGTTTGCCATTCTTTGCTAAAAAGCAACCTCAAAAAATAATCAAGTTTTAACTATGCTTTCCAAGTATGGTTCTGCCAAAAGGAAGATCCGTCATATGAAAAAATAATACTTTCAAAATATTCAAAAATGATAATTGGAATGATATTTGACAAAGAGCAAAGAGGATTTATTTGGGATTTATTGCTTGAGATTTTCTAGAGTTAATTGGTCCTTATTGTCAATCTTGTTGTCAATATAGATGAAACCCTCATAAGCTTCTTTTTTAAATTAAAAGTAATCTCTTGCACCACTGACGTTTGGAAGCTAATACATATTTCATAACTATTTTTCCTCTGAAAGACAATATTCTTTAAGGTTCTCCTTGTTTGTAATCCATTTATCTCTGTACATAGTAAATACGATAATATCTTCATATCGTTCATTTTTTAAAACATGTTTTTCGAGCCGGTCTTCAACAACAAACCCTAATTTTTTATGAAAATTTATACTTGCACTATTAAAGGCAAAAGCTTCTCCGCGCAGCTTCTTTAAATTTAGTTTTTCAAAAGCATATTCTAAACCCAATACTCCTAAAGTAATCCCTGTTCCTTTAGGTGCTTTATCCTCACCTACATAGAACCCCCATGACGCAGTCTGAGTTTCTTGATTAATTTTATTAAAATTAACAAGACCCATTGGCTTCCCGTTTAATTCAAACATTAAATAAATACTTTCCTTAGAATTTTTTATTTTTTCAAACCATTTGTTATGTTCTTCCATCGGTATAATGTGATCATTATACATATAATAACGAATTCTAGGTGAATTGCGCCAAATTAATATTTTTTCTAAATCTTGTGCCGTTATTTTTCTTAAATGAAATTGATATCTTTTCATTAAGTCATTCTCCTTATAATATCAATTAACAAGTATATTCCGTCTCGTTTACCCCTTTCCATAAGGTCCATAGAAATCTTTGACATTTCCTTTAATCTATCTGGATTTTCAATCAACTCTGATAATGCATCAGCTATTTGTTCTGGTGTAACCTTTTCGTACCACCCTAAATTCTTTATTGCTCCTTTTTCATCCAAACATTCCAATATAAGACTTTGGTTATCTGCAACAGATACAGTAATCGCAGGAAGACCTAGGTAACACCTTTCCCAATTAGTAATTCCGCCTGCTCCTATTGCCAAATCGGCTTCCATCATTAAACTAGCCATATTTGAAATGTTGTATTGAAAATTTAGGTTATTTATTGTAGTGGCAATTTTTTCAATTTTAGATTTAAAGGGATTAGAAGCTCCCAATACAACATCAACTAAAATATCAGGCCTATTTAATAACCTAATAGCCTGGATGGCTTTTGTTGTTTGATTTGTAAAATCACTTCCCCCTAAAAAAATCATTATTCTTTTCACTTCATTATATTTTCTCACTTTTTTCTTTTCTGTTCTAAATTCTCTTCTAAGTAATGCATATCTCGGTCCTAAAACAAGGCTGCAGTTATGATTAATAAGGTTTTTATACCGCTCGTTCATATTTGGGTAATAATTTTGGTCAAGTAATAGGTCACAATCGTGTTTTCGGTCTGCTAGATCATCAATTACAAAAATCTTGTTAACAATATTCTGAAATTTTTTCTCCCATCTATTATCTAATGAGTAATGATCAACAATTAGAAGGTCAATTTCTTTATATTCTTTTAGAGCTGTTCTCGTTTCTTCTGCATCCTCATCTTGGTGAACACCTAACCATTTAGAATGTGCCAAATCATTTAGTTTATAACTAACTTCTTTATTTGGCTTATTAAGCTTTATCACTTGATACCCTTTGTTTTCAATTAATTCGATTAAATGACCTTTATGACATCTACAAAGGAATATGACTCGAAAACCTATAATAGTTAATTCACCTGCAAGCGTAAGACATCTCATAACATGACCAGTTCCTATTTCCACTGATGCATCCACTCTTATAACAGCTGTTTTCAATTACTTTCACCCAATTTTTTTTGTTCAATATGAGCATTGATGTTCTTCCATTCAGGGTGCTTTGCAAGCAACGACAAAATATCTTCTAAAGTAAATGGCTGTGACGACTTATATAAACTGCTATTAATTTTTTTCATTAGTAATAAGTCTTCTTCTGTATCCACAGTCCAGCGATGTAAGCTTTCATCAGTTTGGTATTCAACATTCAATAATGTAAATTTTGAAGGATTTTGATAAATATATGGAGTCACATGTTCTTTTTCATAATTTTGATTTGCTTCATCGTGAGCATTTTTTAATGCATAAAAAGAAAAGACTTCTGTATCCATGCCTCTTGGGAAAGTTCTTTTCAATGTATTAGATACATAATCATAATTATGATTAATATAGGTTTCTATGACTTTATCGACAACTTTTGGATCGATTATTGGACAATCTGAAGTTAGGCGTACAATCGGATCTGCATCAAACTGTTTGGCTGTTTCATAATATCTCGAAAGAACATTATGTTCAGCCCCCCGGAAGTATGAAATACTTCTTAGATTACAGAACTTTATAATCGGATCATCCTGCTCTTTTTTTGTTGTTGAGATTACTATTTGATCTATATATTTTGACCGTGATAACCGTTCAACCTGATACTCTAATAAAGGTTTGCCGTTTATCTTTTTTAATACTTTTCCTGGCAACCTTTTTGAACCCAATCTAGCTTGAATAATGGCTACTATTTTCAAAGTATCACCCCTACTTAGAAAAATGAGATATCACTTTATTAACGGCAAATATCACATCCTTTACATCTTTCATACTCATGGCAGGAAATAACGGTATCGTTATAATGTTTTCATATAATGATTCCGCTTTGGGACAGATACCTTTTTTATAACCTAGACCCTGGTAATACGGATGATAGTACACAGGTATATAGTGAACATTGACTCCTATATTTTCTTTTTGTAATGCTTCAAAAACTGCCTTTCTAGTACCATTCAATAATTCTGCCTTAAGTTTGATCACATACAAATGCCAGCTTGATTGACATTCAGACGATTGAAAAGGCATTTCAATTTGAGAAACTTTTGAAAAAGCCTCATTATAAATTTCCACATACTTCTGCCTTTTTTCAATAAATTCGTCAATCTTTTGAAGCTGGCTGAACCCTAAAGCTGCTTGAAAATCCGTTAATCTATAGTTATAACCTAAAAATTGCATCTCATAGTACCATGGACCGTGATTATTTTTTAATTTGCTTAAATTACGAGTAATCCCATGTGAGCGAAAATCAAGTAATTTTTCATAATACTCTTTATTATTCGTAGTAATTACGCCGCCTTCACCACTGGTAATATTCTTTACTGGATGTAGACTAAACATAGTCATATCAGAGATAGAGCCAATTTTTTTATTTTTATAAACGGCTCCTAGTGCATGGGCTGCATCTTCAATAACAATAAGATTATTTTCTCTTGCAAAACTATTAATCTCATCTAAATTCGCAGGTTGACCTGTAAAATCCACTGGGATAATAGCCTTTGTTTGATTAGTAATTAAAGATTTTATCCTATTTGGATCAATGTTATAGGTATTCTCATCTATATCAGCAAACACAGGTGAAGCACCTTGGTAGAGGATACTATTTGCACTTGCTGCAAATGTGATAGGAGTTGTAATAACTTCGTCTCCTTCTTTGATGCCGGCAGCAAAACAGGCACCATGTAAAGCAGCAGTACCGCTTGAAAACGCAACTGCATACTTTGCATTAACGTATTCAGCTAATCCTTTTTCAAATTTGGTTATTATTGGACCTGTTGTCAAAAAATCACTTTTTAAAACATTTACAACTTCTTGAATATCATCATTATCAATCCATTGACGGCCATAGGGGAGAGATGTTTCTCGAACAGGCTTCCCGCCATGGATAGCTAACGAATTTTCTCCTAACATAATTCCTCTCCCCTTTTAAATATCTGACTTTATCCATTCTTCTGTTTTTTTGATCCCTTCCTCTAAACTCACTTGAGGTTCCCAATTTAATAGATGCTTAGCTTTTTCATAGTTACATAATAATTTTTGTATTTCACTTTGCGGATGAATATGTTTTACATGTTGAATACGTGATTCATCCTTAACAATTAATTTTGCTAATTCATTTATTGAAATGTCACGTCCTAGACCTGCGTTTATGATTTCACCATTAGAATTATCAGAGTACCCTGCCTTCACAATAAATCGTGCACAGTCTTCTACGTACAGAAGATCTCGAGTTTGTGTTCCGTCACCATATATATAAAGCGGCTTGTTATTTAAACTGTTTTTGATAAATATTGCCACAACCCCTCCTTCACCTCCGGATTTTTGAAAAGGTCCATACGTGTTAAAAGGACGTATCACAACTGCAGGAAGGTTATAAGCATGAAAATAAGATAAAACCATGTTCTCTGCTGCAATTTTTGAACCAGAATAAGGAGATGTAGGTTTTATTGGGTCAATTTCTTTTATCCCATTATCATTTGATGCGCGATCATAAACCATACATGTACTCATAAAAACAATCTTTACATTATGCTTTCTGCACTGTTCTAACACATTGAAAGTTCCAATAGTATCATTATCGAAAGTTGTTTTTGGATAATCAATACTTTCCTGTACATTAATACTTGCTGCTAAATGATAACAAAGGTCATATTGATTTAGGAAAAGCTGCTGGAGCAACTCTTGATTTTTAATATCCCCCTTTACAATATTCAGATTAGGGTTGTTTTCAAATTCCGCTATATTTTTCAGACTTCCGTTAGAAAGATCATCCAGTATCCATACTGAATGGTTATGATCTAATAATCTTTTGACTACCCATCTACCTATAAATCCCGCTCCTCCGGTAACTAATACCTTCATTAAATCACCCCTTATTGAATTAAATTTTCTTGTAAAATCATTTTACGTAATTCCTCTCGTGAGATCGGTTCTTGGTTTTGGGAGCTATAATTACTGGGCTTAGTATTGTTAACTTGTGTACCGATATTCACTAAATTATATGAAGGAATCATAAACATATCTTTTAATTCTAGAGCAATTCGTGATTCTTCTATTGTCATTAGTTCTTCATACATTTTTTCTCCTGGACGTAAACCAATTTCTTCAATGTAAATATCCTGCTTTTTCATATTGTGTTTTTTACAAGTTTCATCCAAAATAACACTTACTAAATCTTTTAAAGATACCACTGGCATTTTTAAAATAAAAACCTCACCGCCACTCGCTTCCTTTAATGCCTTTATCGTTAATAAAGCGGCCTGTTCTAATGTCATCATAAAGCGTGTCATTGAATAGTCTGTAACGGTTATCTTCTTATCTTTTAAAATCTGACTAATAAATAAAGGTATGACAGATCCTCTTGAACCTAAGACATTCCCAAAACGTACTACAGAAAAAATAGTTGTACTTTCCTTTCCTTGACGGTTTAATCCTTGAACCATTCTTTCTGCTATTAACTTTGTTGCACCATACACGTTTGAAGGAGAGATTGCTTTATCAGTACTTGTAATAACAACTTTCTTAACGTTTTCATTTACAGCAGAGTTAATAACATTGTATGTTCCTATAATATTATTAAGAACGGCTTCTAACGGAGAGAATTCACAATAGGTTACATGCTTCATGGCTGCTGTATGAAATACATAATCAATTCCTTTCATCACTTCTGAGACCCTTCTAAAATCTCTTACATCACCTATAAAAAAGTTGGCTATTTTTTTTTGGCTGCTGGTTAAATTGTTAACTAAATTAAAATGCTTGCTTTCATCTCTACTAAATATACGAACTTCCTTAGGCTCTTCTAAAAGAATATTTTCGAGTATTTTTTTTCCAATTGTTCCTGTTCCACCTATAATTAATACCTTTTTATCCTTAAAAAACATCTTTTCACCTCATTTCAGCAAAGATATGACACCTAAGTTAACCAGATGATCTAACCTAGTGTTGTAAATGAATTCGTTTCTGTGAATATTAATTTTTAGGTTCTATTAGAAAAAGGTTTTGTCTGAGTTGACTGACAGTTCTTTTATTTTTAACTCCTTCGATCTTATCTAATTTATTGAAAAAGGATTGTATCTTCGATCTTGTAACAAATATTGTTTTTACTCGTTTTTTACTGATTTTCTTTCTTTGTAAAGACGCTTTTCCTTTTATCTTGATTTTATCTAGCTTACGAATAATATTTTCATAAGCATAGTTTCCATCTATAGCTCCACAATAGTTAGATAATAATTTTTTTCCTTTCCTATTGAATGGTTGGTCAGGAATTAAGTTATTATTCTTTCCTGTAGACAAGTACTTATCAATAAAGGAAGTAACTTCTTTTACATTAGTAGCCTGATAGCTAACTGCATTTGGTAAATATTCATCATGTTGATTAGAAGTAATGGGCCTATAAGAAATAACTGGTTTTCCTAATAAAAATGCCTCAAGACCTGTTGTACAACTATTGTGTATCACTATATTAGAAGCTAAATTCCATTTTGCTATCGTTCCTTCGTGTTCAATGAACACATTATTATAATTCTGAAATTCTTTTTGATAACTAACTTTGCTCTCACTCGGATGAGGACGGATAACAATGTTAAGGTTCGGATAACTATAACTTAATGACTTAATCATTTTGATGAAGTGATGATATAGATCTCTTAAGTGTGAATAAAGATTCGGATATCTATTGTGAAGTGCTTTTGCCGTTGGCAACCTTTGAAACCTATCCCCGGATACGTGATTGTAAATAGAAAATCTCGTATTGATTAGAATAAAATCTCCATATTTCTTTTTTATTTTTTCAACTTCATCGTTGTGTACACTGCGAAACTTTTTCCTCAATAAATCAAATCGAGGATGTCCTGTTACAAAAAGTCTATTTTTAAATTTTGGATAAGCTTTTGAAAGAGCATTCTCTTGCTCATTCCCCCAACAATATATTTGATTGAGAATTTTATAGTTATTTTCAGTTGTTCTATCACTTATGAATTTAATATCTCTATCTAAAAGTAATCCTTCTTCATCCAATTCAACAATTGCGTGGCCCATCTTTTTGATATTCCTTAATGGACCATGCCTATACCCACTTGCGTTAGGATATCCTTTCGAAAAGAAAATACCTCTGGGGAAGTGTTTAGCATTAGCATATACTGCCGGTTGTCTACCAATAATTACACTATAGTTATTTTTTACAGCATAATATGCCAAAAGGAGTTTCCCATCTAATTCCCTCTTAGGAAGTTCAATCGGTAAGTGAAGCCATTTATTACCATTTTGAAGCTTTCTTTTTTGGGATTTTTTCGGCGCAACACCATTCCTTCTTTTAGCATTTTTTCCCGTAACAACCTTTCTTCTTTTTGCTTTTTTTCCCGTAACAACCTTCCTTCTTTTAGTTTTTTTTCCCGTAACAACCTTCCTTTTTTTTGTTTTTTTCGCCATAATAACCTTCCTTTCATTCCTAAGAATAATTTCAAGTTTCTTTTTTATAAATATAGCAATTTAACTAATAGTTACGGTGATACCATCATATTCTTCGCATAAAATACTGAAACGACTAGTACCCAACAGTAGTGTCTATTTATTTAGAAGACATTGAAACAACTCTACCATCGAAACATAAAAGTAATTAAGAGCATTAATTAAAAGACCGACAGCTTAGATGACTCATTTTTAAGTCATCTAAGCTGCCGGTCTTAACTTTTAGGCTCTATGTGAAAAGCTTTCGACTGAGTGAACGAACCAGTTAATTTATTCTCAATTTTTTACGATCATTTCTAATTTATAAAAAAGATAGTATATTATTTTTTTAAATCACTTATTTATCACGTTTTTTACAATTTCTTACTCGTAAGAAACTGCCTTTTACCTTGATTGTGTCTAGCATTCCAATAATATTTTCATAAACATAGCAACGGAGCGAAGCTCACTTGTGATCGTATAGCTAAATTACCTCTCAAAAAAGGGAGGTGATTCAAGCGACTAATCAAGTTTTTAAAACATCAATATGAAAATTGGATCCTTATATGGTTCTTAAGATTGACTTTATGAAATTGATTCAAATATTTAATCCATTCTTTATTCTTTATTCTTTATTCTTTATTCTTTATTCTTTATTCTTTTAAATCTTGACGGAAGAACCATATTAAAAGCCACCTTCTTGCGTTGATTTGTATGTTTAACCAATAAAATCTCATTGTAAAGGTGTTCCTTTCTTCACACCCTTATTAATTTTCTTCCTTATGATATAATAATAATATTTTTTCTCAATCCCGTACCCAGGACGTATTACCCAAAAACTCAACAACCTCTCATTAAAGCTATTGTCGAACAGGGACTTGATGTCATCGGAATGGTGAAGAATGCCAAGCAGCGCTACCAAGTGGATGGTCGAAGGTTTCGTTAAAAGAACTCTATCAATTTGCGTCACCTATACAAGGGAAAAAAGGACTTCTTCGTTCAGTCACAACGACGATGGCAAACGGCGTAGCCGTTAAAGTCGTGTTCGTTCAAAATCGCAATAAGAAGAGCGAGTGGCTTGCCATTCTAAGCACAGATTGCACATTTTCTGAACAAGAAATCGTCCGAATCTACGGCATCCGTTGGGATATTGAAGTATTCTTTAAGACGACGAAGTCGCTTCTTCGCTTACAAAAAGAGTTCCAAGGACGCTCGTATGACTTACTTATCAGTCATACAACGATTGTATTTACTAGATACATCGTTCTTTCGTGGCAAAATCGTTGCCACACGGATGAACGTACATTAGGTGGTTTATTTTACGATCTGTGTGACGAAGTGAATGAACTTGATTGGGCTGTCGCATTGCAGCAATTAATCGAGCTTCTTCAAGATGTCTTGAAAAAGACGAACAAACAAACACAACAATTACTTAAAAATCAACTATCACAATGGATTGCAGCTTTACCAAGTTACATCAGGGCTTACCTGCCTAATTTGGCCTGCGAAAGTTGAGTAACTTATAATAAAATCAACATCATATAATACCTCTGACTCTATTGTTAGCTTTTCTTCCCAATGTAAAACATTATCTTCAGAAGACTTTAAAAAACTAACTAATCCCTCCTTCGCAGGACCAAGATAAAGAATTTTCATAAGTAGTACACTCCTATTTAAGATGATTTAATTACGCAGTAAACTTTGCTTACCCCAAATCCATCGGTAAATTTTTGAGCAAAGATGCTTGCTGATTTTAGTCTTTGTTTATTAGAAATAATTTGATGAATACAACTTGTGATTAACCGGGGATCTATATCAAAATATTGCCCTAGGTAATAATCTATTCCTTTTTTTGCTAAGTCCTCTGCAATTTGAACTTGATTATCTGCAACTGCAATTATTATTACCGGTAACCCTAAACAATATCTCTCCCATGTTATACTGCCACCTGCAACAACGGCAAAATCTGCCTTCAGTATCAACTCTGCCATGTTTGAAACTTGACAATGGTAATTCACTTGTCTACTAGTTCCATCACTTTGTCTTTGTTAAGATTAGATCCTCCTACTACAACGTCGACAATAATATTTTCCTTATTTAATTTCTGTATTGCCTTTAGTGCCTTTATTGTTTCATTCGTGGGGTCACTTCCACCAAAGAATACTAGTAATCTACTCACTTCCCCACTTCGAACTCTAAACTTTTTTCGAGCTTCCTTAAATTCCTTTCGGAGCAATGCATATTTGGGACCTAGTAACAATGTACAGTTTTCACTTACTAAACCTTCATATCGATTCTCCATATCTAAGTAAAAGTTCTGATCTAACAATACGTCACAATCATGCTTCCGGTCAGCCAAATCATCAATGACAAATATTTTTTTTTGCTGTATTTTTAAACATATTCTCCCAACGATAATCTATTGCATAATGATCCACAACGAGAAGTTCAAAAGTTCCATAATCTTTAACTAGTTCTAACGTTTCTCTCGAATCGAAATCTTGACTAGCTCCTAACCAGTTTTTATGGGGTAATTCCCCAATATTTTCTCCTTCTAAAATGGAAGGGGCTTGTAGAGTCTCGACTAAATACCCTTTTGATTTAATAAAACTAATCATATTTCCTTTATGCTCTCGACATAGGAAAATAACATTATAATCATTATCTCGTAATTTCTCAGCTAATGTTAGACAGCGCATGACGTGACCTGAGCCCATTTCCACAGATGCATCGACTCGTATTACAGCAATCATAATCTCACCTTTTAATTTATCTAATATTTTTATTTTGAAGTAAAAATTCACAGAACTTCAAATCAAATTCTTGATCAATATCAACTGAGCGTTCGGAGGGCATTATATAGGCAGTTAAAGGGTGAACATAGTAGCTCTTTTTCTTTTTAAATAATTCTATATCTACTATAATGATTGCCCCATTTGCTCTATACGCATTGGGATGACGTTGACTTTGTAATGTTACATACTCTGGAAAGTAAGGTTTTATGATATTATTTGACTCTTTCTTTAGAGCCGCAAATGGCGTATGGTCATATTCGGAAACACTCATTAAAAATTTAGCATTATTCTTTTTATATAATTCATAGGCATCAATTATATCTTTTGGAGTTCTCAAAGGAGATGTAGGTAGAAGTATGATAAGCGTTTCATATACTTTACCTTCCTTATCTAAGTGTTCAAGCATATGCAGACAAACATCAACAATTCCGGCGGGGTCTTTAGCTAATTCATTTGGTCGCAGATAAGGTACTCTCACACCATATTGTTCTGCTACTTCCTTAATATCTGTGTCTTCAGTTGAAACATAAATATCAGTCATTATTTCACTTTTTTTTGCACTATCAATTGCATAGCTTAATAAAGGTTTACCGTTCAATAATGCTATATTTTTCTTAGGGAATCTAGTAGATCCTCCCTTTGCGGGAATAATACAAAGAGTCTTTTTGGGGGTACTCACACTAAATCACTCCACTTTAACTGATGACCTTTATTTAATAACTGTTTTACTTTTCTTCCTTTTACGAATGGCCAATCATCTACTGCTATTCCAAAGCCAGGTCTTCTAAAATCAACATGTTTTTCGTTAATAATTTCACCCTCTTGTATATCAATATTTAAATAAACGCTTCGACGGGCGGACTTACGCTTTTCTTTTTCTTCAAAAGGGAAAACTCTTCTTTGTTCTCCTAATGCCACTTCTACCTCTCGAATACTTTTAACAAATCGTTTCACTTCATCTGGTTCTAAAGAAAACATGTGTTCACAACTTTTTGTCTTTCTGTCAAGCGTGATCGTTTTTTCAACAAGTGTTGAACCTAGTGCTACAGCTGCAATATCCATTTCCCATCCGGGATTATGATCTGAAAAAGCAATTGGGTAGTCTGGGAACAACTGTTTTAATGTTGATATCATGTTTAAGTGGATACTCTCAAGCCTTGCTGGATACCCGGTTGGACACAAATGAATAATTATATTTTTATTACCCTGAGCCTCAATAAGACTAATTGCTCTTTCAATTTCCCAAATGTCAGCACTACCAGTATCTACTTGAATATTGATTTGTTTGTTAGCCATATATTCAATAAGCCCTAGGTGATTAATGTCTGCTGATGCTAACTTTATTGAGGTTATTTCTAATTCATCAACCAAAAAATCTACATCCTCTTCAAACATTGCCGTTGAAAAGAAAACAATCCCTTTTCCATCGCAATACTTTTTTAATTTTTTCCAATCTCCTTTTGGCATTTCTCTTCTCTTTAAAATGTCATACAAAGGTTCAGTAACTTCTTCTATTTCATTTTTTTCAGTTATCACTCTATAGCTAAATGGAACTTTCTTATCGGCCATCAACCGATCCACATTCATATACTGGAATTTTATTGCGTTTGCGCCTGATTCAACAGCAACATCAACTAGCTTTTTTGCAGAATCTAAACCAGTATGAGTTGGACCGGCTTCTAAAACAATAAAAATAGGACTTTGATTAGTAAAATCAATTTCATTAATTTTTAACACTATAATCCCATCCTCTTCATTTTTTTAATTACTACTGTACTTTTTCTAATAAATACATTGAATCAACATTTTCATTTTCAAGATAAGGAACCTTAACTTGTTTCACCAATCGCAAGTCAGGAAACTCGGTAAGAAATAAACTAGCAAAGTCTCCTTTCCATAGTGCTTTATTACTGCCTCGGTATTCAACTTCTTTATAAGTGTCTGAGTAATATTCGAAACCCCAAATATATCTCTTACTTACTCGATACATCTCTTGAATTGTTTTCTTTATATCCGTGGGTGATATATGTATCAGTACACCACTTGTGAATACTAAATCAAAATATTTATTCTTAAAGGGAATGTCATACGCTGTTCCTTGAATTATATTTATTTCTTTTGTTAGTGATTTTGCCTTCTGAACTGCGTACCATTGTAATTCAACACCATATAGATTTCCATAGTTCATACTTTGTAAATGCCTTAATTGATTACCTACATTACAACCAACTTCCAACGTAATTGTTTTTATAAAGCTCATCTAATTCATTCGGATTATAGGTATTTCTTTCTGTATAATTTTCGCCAAAATTACCTTTCCATAGTTCCATTTGTTTGGTATACATATTAACACCCATTTCTTGATTAATTAAATTCTCAACTTTCGCATTTGAAAATCAATGATAAACCCTTGTTATATCTAGTCTTTTTCAAAGAAAACAATCAAAAATAAAACAAAAAAACATCCCTTTTTGGTAAAATGTAGTCACCACAACAACAAGCCAAAAGAAAGGGATGCTTTATGGCTACTATTTTACCAAATTCAAAACCAAAAAACGAGACAGCTTCTTATATTTCACGCTTTTTCAAAGATAATAAACTCGGTACATTGCTAAACAAGGCAAATGTTCGCAAAGAAGAAGGGATTTCTCCCTTGGTTCTTATCCAGTTTATCTTTTCTCTTGTTTTACACGGTAAGAACCTTTATCGAATTCTTGATTCAGGTCGAATACAAGGTGCCCCTACAAAGGATGCCGTTTATCGTTTACTTAACTAACCTACCTACAATTGGCGGAAGTTCCTTACCCTGTTAAGTAGAAATTTGATCGTAACCAAACTTTTGCCTTTAGTCTCAAATAACCGGGAACGTGTCCTTATTATCGATGATTCCTTGTATAGCCGAGCACGGAGTAAGGCTGTAGAGCTTTTAGCACGGGTGCATGATCATACTACCGGAAAGTTTGTCAAAGGCTTTCGTATGCTTACACTTGGTTGGTCAGATGGAAATACTTTTATTCCCCTTGCGTTTTCACTGCTCAGTTCCGAGAAAAAGAAAAATCGCTTCCAAGAGATCAACTCTTCCGTGAATAAGCGTACGGTCGGGTATAAGCGCCGTCAAGAGGCACTGAAAAAGTCGACAGAAGCGATGTTTGACCTTTTAGATGAAGTGAATCCGTTACAACTTTGTGCAAAGACACTACTATTTGATAGTTGGTTTGCCTTTCCAAAAGTGATTAAACGGGTTGTTTCTGAATACCCACTTCACGTTATTTATATGCTCAAAAGTATGCATCGCGTATATTACATGTACGAAGGTGAGAAGTATACTTTGAACCAACTATACAACAAAGTTCGAAAAAAACGTGGGCGTGCCAAGATTCTTGCTTCCATCGTTGTCAGTTTAGGTGAAGACGAAAATGGTAAGGATATTCAAGCCCGTATCATATTTGTAAGGGATCGAAATTGATCTAAAAACTGGTTAGCTCTTTTAACCACGAACCTCGATTTATCAGAAGAAGAGGTTGTTCGCCTTTACGGAAAACGCTGGGATATTGAGTGCTTTTTCAAAGTAACCAAATCCCACTTGAGATTGGCGAAGGAATTTCAATCACGCGGTTATGATGCGTTAGTTGCCCATACCACGATTGTATTTACACGTTACATTATGCTTGCTCTAAGTGCTCGGGAAGAAGAAGATCCAAAAACGATCGGAAAACTCTTCTATTTGTGCTGCGATGAAATGGAAGATATCCGTTTTGCTCAAGCTCTAATGTTGATCATAGATTTGTTGAAATCTACACTTTCTCAAGAACCAGTTCTCTCAGAAGAAAATGTACAATCTATAATCGACGAGCTATTTAACCAATTGCCTCAATTTTTAAAGAAGGCTTTTCTTAATAATGAAGAAAACAAGGTAAAGGCAGCATAAGTTTTTTAGTCTGTTTTCAACTATATCAAGGGTTGAGAGCTATTTCTGTTGTGCGAAAGTTGAGATTTTTATTATTTGTTGTGACCACACTCCACCTTCGCCTGTTGTTATATGTTTAACAGGATGAAAGCTAAATATGGTCATATCACTTATTGAACCAACCTTTCTCCCTTTATAAAGAGTGCCTAATGCATGAGCTACATCTTCTATTACAACTAGATCATGTTTATTAGCGATGGATTGAATATGATTAAGATCTGCAGGTTGACCTGTAAAATCAACAGGAATGATTGCTTTTGTTTTTTCGGTTATGAGGGAATGTATAGATGGAGGACATATATTGTAGGTGTATGGATCGATATCGGCAAATACTAGTTTTCCGCCTGATAGATGATACAGTTTGCACTTGCTGCAAAGGTCATTGGAGTAGTAATAACTTCGTCCCCTTCTTTTACCCCAGCAGCAAAGCATGCACTATGCAAAATAGCAGTTCCGTTCAAAAAAGCGACAGCATCGACATAGTTAGCAATTTCTTTTTCAAATTGAGAAACTACTGGTCCATCACTTGTTAACACCTTTACAACATCAATCCACTGGCGACCACATGGAAGATAGGACTTTCGGACTGGTTCTCCTCCATGAATAGTAATGTTCTTTCATCATTGTTTAACTCCTATTCAAATGAAGTTCTACATACATATGCCACCTTTCTGAAATCATCATTATTCCGCCTCTCCCTCTGTTGATTTTTTCTAGTCCAACATATCAAAAGAGGGAGATTGTCCTAAATACTGTTCATTCTTATTTGTTGAAATCTGTTACTCTATTTTAGCAGTCA
>NZ_JAWRVK010000058.1:0-21183 GCF_036663575.1 Halalkalibacter flavus | reverse complement strand
CCTAAAGGAGCGTTCTTCTCCTTTAGGCGCGCAACGTGCGGAGCCATTGCATACATGTTCGCTCTCTTCTCGTTAATTGCAGGATGCGGTTTCCTTTTGGGATATCGGCGATGCAATGCGCGGAGCCGTTGCTATGTTTTAAGCCTAAAGGAGCGTTCTTCTCCTTTAGGCGCGCAACGTGCGGAGCCATTGCATACATGTTCGCTCTCTTCTCGTTAATGAAGATTCGTTCCCTTTTGGTTGAACGTGAATCGATTCCAACATTATTTGGGTAAGTGCCCTTACACAGTGTCACAAAAATAACCATACAATAATCATAAAGTAAGTTATGAGGAGGAAAGTTACCATGAGTGACGAACAGAATCAACGACCTCAACAATCTGATTTTTTTACTGAGTTAATGTTTGGAAAACCACCTGTTCCTGAAAATAGAGAACAAGAAACAGATTCAGAACAACAACCTGCACAAAATCATCAAGCTTCTCCAGAAGCTAACAACCAGAACTCAAATGAACAAGGTGATCAACTTGCAAATATTATTGCTCTAGTCCAATCTCTTAGCCCTTATCTCGTTAAACTAGCTCCTCTAGCTAGTAAAGTTGCGTCCATGTTTAATCAAGATGATGAGAAAGATACGTCTTCTAAAAAAAAGAACGCTAACGATTAACTGTTAGCGTTCCATTCATTTCTCAATCCATTAGGAAAGTTGTCCGTCATCTTTTTGTAACTCCTCCATAAGATCATTAAAAAAGCCATCTAACTGTTCTTTGAACTTGGTTTCTTCCTCACTTTTGGCTTCCATCTCTTTTACTTCAGCATATGTTTGTAGGAATCCTTCTAAATCGCCCGTACGAATCTGTGCAATACTATAAGTAGAAAAAAGACGGATATGCGGGGCACTGCTTCTTCTCATTAACTCAACGAAAGGTTTCAATTTATTTAACGCCTCGTCATCACGCTTTTCTTTTACTAGTTGAAAGCCTTCTTTCATTTCCTGTGCAAAAACTTTTAATTTCTCCGTTTTCTCCATCCATACTCCTCCTCTTTAGCTTATAGACATAACAAAAGCTCGTTCTGAGTTTTGACTCAGGTCGAGCTAGCTCTGCATTATTTATTTCGATTCTTCAGTAGCATGATCTTTTCCAAGTTCATAAGCTTCTGACATAACATTTAACAACAATTCTAACATGGGCTGTAAATCTTCCATATTCAATTCTATCCCTTTTTCATCCAAAAACTTTTTTCCATCAGGAAGGTGTTTCATAGCGATTTGCATAAATTTCATATTCATCTCAGGGTTATTCATCATAAACCACCTCTATTATCATACTTATCATCATTACAATACTATGGACACCCCTATAAACGCAAGCAAGTTATAAAATAGGCTCAGTAGGTAACTCTCCAGTTTCAGTATACGTCTTTACAGCCTCTTTTATTTGAACAATGATGTCTTCAGGAATGCTTGAGCTAAATTCACCTAATGAAATAACTCCGTCTTGAAAGTCGTATCGTAAATTGCCGGCTTCTAATTCATGCTTATAATAACTCTTTGCAACAAGCTCATATAAATAATCAACATGCTGTACAGTACTTGTTAATACTGTTGACTCGCCTAAGTCTGTTTGATCACCTACAAAGCCGATGGCATACAAGCCTTCTTTCCGAATCTCTTCAATGACTTCAACATGGTAGCCGTCACCAGCTGGGTAAAACACATCTACCCCCTCTTGCTTTAACTCTTCAAATAACGATAGGGCCATATTACTATTAGTCCAATCTTCTACATACTTTAGGTGAACGGTCGTCTTTGTGTTGTTTAGTGTCGCACCATCATGAAATCCTTTTACCTCTGGCTGCCAATCGAACGCAGCGATTGCTCCAACATCTCCATTTTCAGACATCGCTGCTGCCACCATACCGGCAAAGAAGCCCATTGCATAACTATCGAAATGGAGACTTGTAACATTATCTCCATCAACTTCACCATTAAAACTAACGAAATGAATATTAGGATATTTTGGTCCAAGTTCCGTAAAAAGGTCTGCATAAAAACGACCATGACCAAAAATTAAATTAACTTTACTCTCAGCAAATTCTTCAACCGCTTTATTAACTTTTGCTTCAGTATTCATATCTTCCATAAAAATAACATCAATATTAAGGTTCGAATGGATGTTCAATAACCCTTGATATCCTTTACTATTCCACCCTTGGTCATCAATTGTATCTTCTAGTAATAAGCCTACTCGATTCTCTATCGATGATTGGCTATTAATATTAGAACATCCGATAAGTAGAATAGGCAGCAACAATAAAAGCAATATTCGTTGAATAATCATGTTGACACACTCCCTAATGTATACACTTATATATTAAACCATAATTGCTCTATTTTCTTTCACAATTCTACAATCTACTACATAATAACTACTTTTGTCCTACCAATTCGTTAATACTATGAATGAATCCTCTGCATCTTTCATTTTGATACGAACTTGTAATATGAATGTAATCTTTGTGATGAATAACATAGGATTAGTAATACAGGGTGTTTATCTTTAAATGCAGGTGAAACATTCAACCAACACTGTTATAATGAACCGAGACAACTTTTAGTAGAAGTGAGGATATTTTATGGACTATAAAAAAGCGGTACAATCGCGTCGGACTTTTGCGATTATTTCGCATCCGGATGCCGGGAAAACAACATTAACAGAGAAGCTTCTTTTATTTGGAGGAGCTATCCGTGAAGCAGGTTCTGTTAAGGGCAAAAAAAATTCAAAACATGCGATGAGTGACTGGATGGAAATTGAGAAACAACGTGGGATCTCTGTTACGAGCTCAGTTCTTGAGTTTCTCTACGATGGATATCATGTTAATATTCTCGACACACCAGGCCATGAAGACTTTAGTGAAGATACGTATCGCACTTTAACTGCTGCAGATTCTGCGACAATGTTGATTGATGCTGCTAAAGGGGTAGAAGCGCAGACGAAGAAATTATTTAAAGTTTGTAAAATGCGTGGTATTCCCATCTTTACATTTATGAACAAATTAGATCGTCAAGGCCGAGATCCATTTGAATTGATGGAAGAGCTTGAAAACTTATTAGGTATTCGCTCATACCCAATGGGATGGCCTATTGGAATGGGGCAATCTTTCTCAGGAGTTTATGACAGACATAACAAAAAGCTCGAATTATACAATCCTGAGAACCCAAAAGAAATTGATGTGATTCAGCTTAATGGACCGGATGATCCAAAGTTAGATGAAGCGATTGGTGATGAGGGTTTGGTCGCACAGTTTCGTGAAGAATTGGAATTACTAGACGTTGCTGGAGATGAATTCGATCCAGAACTTATTGCTAAAGGGGAGCTTACACCTATTTTCTTTGGAAGTGCGATATCAAGTTTCGGTGTGCAAACATTTTTAGAGCATTTCTTAAAATTATCACCTGCTCCGACACCACGAGAAAGTTCGAAGGGGCTAATTGAGCCATTAGAAAATCAGTCATTTTCCGGCTTTATTTTTAAAATTCAAGCGAATATGAATCCGGCTCACCGTGATCGTATCGCTTTTCTCCGTATAACATCTGGAAAGTTTGAACGAGGAATGTCTGTAAAGCACGTTCGGGTTGGGAAGAATTTAAAACTTGCACAACCGACTCAATTTTTAGCACAGAGCCGAAGCATTGTTGATGAGGCCTATGCAGGTGATATAATAGGGTTATTTGATCCAGGTACGTTTCGAATTGGAGACACACTTGTGGCAGGCGACAATTTTGAGTTTGATGAAATGCCGCATTTCTCACCTGAATTTTTCAGTGCGATTACGGTAAAAGAAGCACTGAAGCATAAGTCCTATGAAAAAGGTTTACAACAACTAACCGAAGAAGGCGCTATCCAATTATTTAAGACGTATAATCGTTTTGCAGAGCAGCAAATTGTTGGAGTAGTAGGTGTACTTCAATTTGAAGTGCTAGAGTACCGTTTAAAACATGAATATCATGTCGATATTCAATTGGAACGGTTGCCATTTTCATTTGCACGCTGGGCTGATGGACCAGCAGATGCAATGGAAGCCTTCAAAAAGTCACAGCGTAACCTTGTGACAGACCGAGATGGACGAATTGTTGTTCTTTTTGAGAATGAGTTCCAAATGAGGACAGCTATTGATAAGTATCCTGACATGAAGTTCTATGAAAACTCGTTTATAAAATCAAATTCATAGTTGTTCACTACACACCATTTCCACTAAAAAAAGGGGACTGCAGCGGAGGGTACTGAAAAAGAAAAACCGACTTTTTCAGTACCCTCCTGCAACGAGTCACCCTTTTTTTTGATACAAAAATTCTATAATTCCACCTAATAGTAATGCTGTTATAACACTTACTCCTTCTCCAAGTTGGAATACGTTTTGAAGGAGAAAAAAAGAAAGAATTGTCACAATCGCAAAGATTATGATACCTATGACAGCTTTTTTCCTCTGCACCTGTTCACACCCTTATCACAACCGTTGTTGGTTCTGCCATTGTTTCACATGTTCACACTGTTTGGCAAGTCCTTTCTCTAGTGATGTTTTTGGGATGAATCCAAGTAACGTTTTTGATTTCTCATTACTAAGCGTCGTTCTTATTCGATTTTGTTTCGTGATTTCTTGTCGTCCTAACAATCTAAGCCCTTCGTACCATGTCCCTTCCTGACCAGATGATAAATGAAAAATTTCGTTCCTATTATCAATGCTAGCTGCCAATAGAAAAGCTTCCACGCAGTCTTCAACATAAATAACATCTAATGTGGAGCGATCAATCTCTAGCTCTTTCTTTCCAAGAAGAATTTGTTGATACGTCATATCCGCCCTTTGCCATGGTCCATAAATTGTTGGAAGTCTCACAATTTGATAGGAAATCCCTCGCTCCTTGCATTCCTTTTCAATGAGCCTTTCGCTAGCTAATTTTGTTATTCCATAGGCAGAAGTCGGATTAGTTGGTGTCCGCTCTGTGATTTTTCCTGGCCTTTCTCCATACACCTCTACTGTAGAAGCGTAAATAAGTGTCGCTTTTCTCGGCATAGCTTTCACTAACTTCTTTGTTAAATTCACATTATCTTCTATCACCTTCGCTAACTTTGGCCATTTGCTATCTGAAGATGTTGCTGCGGCAAAATGATAAATAACATCGACAGCTTTTAGCACTTTTTCCAAGTCAACGTCTTCTAATTTTTCGTCAATTAAGGTGACTAAATCATTCCTTCCAATTCTCAACCACTTTTCTTCTTGTTCCACTTTCATCTCTTCTGTTGACATTTTATCGACAATGATTACTTCTTTGCCTTCCAACAGAAGCCGCTCAGCCATATGAAACCCAATAAAACCTAATCCCCCAGTGACAAGTGCTTTTTTCATTTGCATTTCCCCCTATACTATAAAGTTATGTAAAGAGCCTTCTCTTATGTCACTAAAGAGATAGGCTATAATTTAACTTCATGCTTCTTATAAAATGGAAAAGCTGACTGCACTGCTTTATAGAAGGATTTATCGTTTCCATGTATACGCAAATTAACAAAGATTTGTCTTTCAGCCAACTGTTGTTGAAAAGGCCGGCTTTGAGTTTGAAGAGGGAAATGCTTTTCCTGCATATGACAATGAATTGAAAGTGGAGGAATCTCTCCTTCCGTTAGTTGAGGTGTGATTTCCTTTATTTTATCAGAAGTTAATTCTTTTGGTGGGAGATCGTAGGCTTTGCCGATTTCTTTTTGTAATCGTTTAAAATATAGCTTATTTTCTTGTTCCTGTTCAAAATAAGCTTGTAAAAAAACGCATGGATTTACAAAATAACAAGATCGAACTTGTTTAGCGTGAGACTGTAGAAATCTCAAGGCAACTAAAGCTCCACTACCTTGGGCAAATAAATGAATTTTAGCATTCAAAATTTCTTTTTTTAGTACAATTGAGTAAAGCTTCTCAAATAGCTGAAACGCTCGAGTGCTTCCCCAGTGCCGGTTATAAAGTGAAGAAGCTACTACTGTATATCCTCTACTTAATAAATCATCTAAAAATTGATTTTTCTCAGGATGATGCTCCCAATCACTTGTATCCTTTTCAACTAACATCCCATTGTCTCCAATAAAAAATACGGCAAAACCACTTGGACGTTCTGGAAGATAGATGACGTTCCACTGTTCTTCAATGCGAAAAAAACGTGCACGTATCATTGTTTTACGTCTCTCCCATCATTTTCAATGTAGTATCCTTACTACGTTATGCAACAAATTGAAAAACGGAAGCAAAAGTATTAATTATTATTTATTAATACTTGATTTTATATAAAAAACCTCTTTTTCTTCTACAGATTAGTTGTTAAGAAGAAAAAGAGGTTTATTTAACAGATGTTTTGAGAACATGTTACGGCGGCTTCGCTCATGGTTCGAACCTAGATTAAAAAAAGGGAGACATACTCCCTTTAACCTTTTAATAGTGCGAACATGTTGCGATGGCTTCACTCGCCGTGCGCCTATTAGGAGAAGACCACTCCTAATAGGCTTAAAACATTACGGCGGCTTCGCTTATGGTTTTGGTTTTGGTGTCCACTTTCGATTATGGTTTTGGGTATCAGGGAACGTATCGCCTGCTTCCATTTTTAAAGCCTTTGGATCTTGAACCATGTCTCCAGTCTCACCAATCTCTACATATATGCCGTTATTTGGTGCTTTCTGACCTGGTTCAAATAGTCGATTCTGACCCATGGTAGCATCCCTCCTTCACCATTAGAATACCCATAAGGTAACTAATCATGACAGTTGGGTTAAGAGTTCGAAATTAAAGCTAAAAGAATGGCTTTTTGTGCATGTAGGCGATTTTCTGCTTGATCATATACAGCAGATTGTTTGCCATCAATAATATCAGCTGCTACCTCTTCTCCACGATGCGCAGGTAAGCAATGTAAGAAGATGAAATCATCTTTCGCTAAGCTTGCTAATTGCGAATTCACTTGATATTGACTAAACTGCTTTAAACGTTCTTCCTGTTCTTGTTCATATCCCATACTAGCCCAAACGTCCGTATAAATCACGTCTGCATCTTTCACGGCTTCTTTTGGGTCGTTTGTTTGTACAAGCGTTGCACCAGTTTTCTCTGCCGCTTCATTTGCTTTCTCAAAAATTTCTTGGTTAACTTCATACCCTTTAGGTGTGGCAATACTTATATCCATTCCGACTTTCGCACCCGCTGCTAAAAGAGAATGTGCTACATTATTGCCATCTCCCACATAGGCTAATTTTAGCCCTTTTAACTCATTCTTATATTCATAAATCGTCAATAAATCAGCCATTGCTTGACAAGGATGATAGCCATCTGTAAGAGCATTAATCACGGGAACAGATGCATGCTCTGCTAATTCTTCAACCAGTTCATGGGAATTCGTCCGAATCATAATCGCATCAACATAACGCGAGAGCACATTGGCTGTATCCTTCACAGGCTCACCTCTACCAATTTGCATATCACGTGGGCTTAAGAATAAAGCATGACCTCCAAGTTGGGTCATTCCTACTTCGAAGGAAACACGAGTTCGAGTAGATGCATTTTCAAAAATCATACCTAAAGACTTGCCTTTTAATGCATCCGCATAATCGGCTTTATTTTGTTTTATTGTAAGAGCACTTTTCAGTAGTGTATCTATTTCATTTGGTGTGTAATCAAGCAATGTAAGAAAATCACGGCCATAAAATGTTTTGTTATCAATTGCTGCATTCATCTATTGTCACGCCCTTTACTTAATAAGTTCCTTCTGTTTTAACCACCAGTCTTGAATGGCATGATACTGTAGTTCTTTTACGTTTAATCCTTTTAACATTACATCTAATGTCGTCAATTCAGAAATAACTGAGCAGCGCTGCCTTAAAGCTTCTTGGCGATTTAGAGTCCCATCTTTTGTACCAAGCTTGGGTAAGCTAATTAAAGCGATTGCTTCATCTGTCTGCACCCAATTTGAAAAATCATTTGTTACAAGTGTAAACCCTAATTGTTGCAACTTGTTAGCATAAGGAGCAAAGTCACCTTTAAATTCCTCTGCTACATCAACAAAAATAGACCCTGTTTGTGTAAATAGCTTCGGCTTTGACTGTTGTGACCAAACAAAGGCTTTTAAAAATGCCTCATCAAGGTCTGCTCCCATACTCATCAACTCTCCCGTTGATTTCATTTCAGCTTCCAATAACGGATCTAATCCAGCTAATTTTTGGTATGAGAAAACAGGTGCTTTTACCGTGTAAAAATGCGGTTCCGGCAAAGTACGATGAACTAGCCCCAAATCTGACATAGACGCACCTAGAAGCAATTGCACAGTGTAGTCAATTAATGATTTATTTGAAATTTTACTTAAAATTGGCACTGTTCTTGATGCACGTGGATTAATTTCAATTACGTATAATTGCTTTTCAAACAACACAAATTGAATATTAAAAATCCCTTTAAAGTCCATCCCTTTTGCTATTCTTTCAGTGTATTCAGAAACGAGTTCCTTAATCTCTTCAGTTATCGAATACGGAGGGGTGACAGCGGTACTATCACCAGAGTGTACTCCTGCACGTTCAACATGCTCGAACATTCCAGCAATGCATACATTTTCTCCGTCCGTCAATGCATCCACTTCTAATTCAACTCCTGGGTAATAGGCATCGATAAGTAGTGGAAATGCTGCAGTATATTCATCATCTTCTAGGTAAAAAACAAATTCCGTTTTCGATTCAAACAGCATCATCCCCTGACCACCAATGACGTAAGAAGGTCTAATTAAAACTGGGTAGCCAATTTGTTCTGCTTTATCTAATGCATCCTCTTCATTGGTCGCTGTTACACCTGGAATATGCGGAACATTAACTTGTTTCATGAATGAATAAAAACGTCCTCTGTCTTCAAGTTGGTCAATCGTATCAAGATTTGTACCAAAGAGTTTTACTCCAGCGGCTTCTAATCCTTCAACTAAAGAAATTGCCGTTTGCCCTCCTAATTGAACAATTACGCCTTCTACTTGCTCTAAATCAATGACATTTAATACATCTTCAACGGTCAAAGGTTCAAAATACAGGCGATCCGCTGTTGCATAATCCGTGCTAACAGTTTCAGGATTGTTGTTCATCATAATGGCTTCATAGCCAAGACGGTGAAGACTTTGAATTCCTTGAACTGAACAGTAATCAAATTCAATTCCTTGGCCGATTCGAATTGGGCCAGAACCAATTAATAGAATTTTTTTCTTCCCTGATTGCGGAATAATATCATGCTCACCGGACCAACTAGAATAAAAATAAGCTGTTGAAGCCATAAATTCTCCAGCACAAGTATCGACCATTTTATATGAAGGAGTAATACTAAACTCAAGCCGCTTTTCTCTAACTTGTTGCTCCGTTACTCCCCAAACACTAGCTAGCCACTCATCTGTAAACCCTGCTTTTTTGTATGCAAAAAGTTGCTCTTTAGTTATGTTTAGAAAACTTGATTCTGTGCTCTCTTTCTCCATCTGGATTAAGCGTTCAAATGCTTGCAGGAAGAAGGCATTAATGCCAGTAAACTCATGTAATTCTTGACGTGAATAGCCTCTTCTCAAAAGTTCTAGTAGCACAAAGAATCTTCGATCGTCAGCATGTTTCACTAAATGTAATAACTCTTCATCCGATTTCTTTGTTACAGATGGAAGGTCTAATCCATTCGTCTTCAGCTCTAAAGAACGAACTGCCTTTTGGATACCTGCTTCCAAATTCCGTTCAATTGCCATTACTTCTCCAGTAGCCTTCATTTGCGTTCCTAGCTTCCGCTCTGCATGAACAAATTTATCGAAAGGCCAACGTGGAAATTTAACTACTACGTAATCTAGTGCAGGTTCAAAGCTAGCGTAAGTATGACCTGTTACAGGATTAATAATTTCGTGCAAGTTGTAACCAATGCTTACCTTTGCAGCCATTTGCGCAATTGGATAACCAGTTGCTTTTGACGCAAGAGCTGAAGAACGACTCACGCGAGGATTTACTTCAATTAAATAATATTGCTTACTATAAGGATCTAGAGCAAATTGAATGTTACATCCTCCAACAATCCCGAGCGCGCGAATGATTTTGACCGAGCACGTGCGAAGCATCTGATACTCTACATCCGTTAAAGTTTGTGATGGAGCAACAACAATTGAATCTCCTGTATGAATCCCTACTGGGTCAATATTTTCCATATTACATATAGTAATACACGTATCGTTACTATCACGCATTACTTCATATTCAATTTCTTTATAACCAGCAATACTTTTCTCAATTAAACATTGGCTGATCGGACTAAGAGAGAGTCCACCTTTTATGATTTGTTTTAATTCCTTTTCATCAGAAGCGATTCCTCCCCCAGCTCCTCCAAGCGTATAAGCTGGGCGCACAATGATTGGATACCCTACCTCATTCGCAAATTTAATTGCCGCTTCGCTTGTTGTTACAATTTCGCTTTCAGGAACAGGTTCATTAAGCTCTTGCATTAACGCACGGAAAGCCTCACGATCTTCCCCTTTTTTAATTGATTCAATCGGTGTACCTAGTAAATCCACACCATATTTTGCCAGGATTCCTTTATCATGAAGGTCCATCGCTAAATTTAACCCTGTTTGACCTCCAAGAGTGGCAAGGATTCCATCAGGCTGTTCTTTTTGAATAATAGCCTCGACGCTTTCAACCGTCAGAGGTTCAAAATACACTCGATCAGCACATGACTCATCTGTCATAACCGTTGCAGGATTGTTATTGACAAGGATTACCTTAATCCCTTCTTCCTTTAGAGCTAGACATGCTTGCGTTCCGGCATAATCAAACTCTGCCGCTTGCCCAATGACAATCGGGCCTGAGCCAATAACGAGTACTTTCTTTAATTGTTGTTGTTTAGGCATATGCTTTCTCTCTCCCCTTGTTGCTTAGCATTTCTATGAAAGTAAAGAAGAGCTGTTCACTATCTGAAGGTCCTGGATGAGCTTCCGGATGAAACTGAACTGTAAAAACAGGGTATTGCTTATGAATAAGCCCCTCAATAGAAGAATCATTAATATTCATAAATTTCGCTTTGAAACCTGTTCCTTCAAGTGATTCTTCATTAACAACATAGCTATGGTTTTGTGATGTCATATAAACTTTGTTTGTTGTTAAATCAATAACTGGTTGATTCGCACCACGATGGCCAAATGTTAACTTCTCCGTATCTGCACCAAAAGCAAGCGCAAGCAGTTGATGCCCAAGACAAATACCCATTGTCGGATAACTCATGGCTACTTTTTTTATTGTTGGAAGAAGTTCTTGTAGTTTTTTTGGATTTCCAGGTCCATTCGAATACATAACTCCATCTGGTTGAAGACTTTGAATTGTTTCAAACGTAGTATCATAAGGAACAAGAGAAACCCTACATCCTTGTTCAAGCAAAGAATCTAAAATTGATTTCTTATACCCAAAATCAACCATAACAATATGATGATCGCCACTTCCATAAGTATTGATTGTTTTCGTTGATACTTCTGGTACTACTTCTTGCTGACCAAGAGGAATAGATTGATTGAATGATAGATTCGTTGGATCTGTTGTGATGATCGCTCGCATATCGCCCTGTTCTCGTATCCTTTTCACAATCGCTCTCGTATCAATCCCAGATAAAAGTGGTATTGAATGCTTCTCACAGTAGGATTCTAGAGATGAACATGATTCATAATGGTATCCTTCATTTGATAGCTCACTTACTAGTAAGGCATTCACTTGTGGAGTAATACTTTCGAAATCAACTTCATTCACCCCGTAATTCCCTATTAGTGGATACGTGAACACGACCATTTGCCCTTTAAACGATGGATCACTTAACACTTCCTGATATCCTGACATTCCAGTAAAAAATACAATCTCTCCATGTACTTCCTTTTCTTTTCCATGAAGAACCCCTTCAAACATCTCCCCGTTTTCTAATACTACGTATCCTTTCATCTGATTCCCTCCACCCATTGACGAATACTTATACTAACCATTAAATTTTTATACATGATTGTTTTATATAAAACCACTACATCAACAGTAGTGATTATTCGTTCGTACTATATGTTTACACTTTGTTTTTTTTCGATTGCCTGAAAGACAGTTAACAAGATTTCAGATGCACGCACTAATTCACTTTTCGTAACAACTAAAGGTGGTAAGATTCGAAGAACCTTTGGACCTGCAGGTAATACAAGTAATCCATTCTCTATACATGCCTTAATAATGGGTGCTACTTCAATATGGCAGGCAATTCCAAGCATAAGTCCTTTTCCACGAACCTCTTCAACAATTTTTGAATCACCTAGTTTCTTTTCCAACTCGGCTTTGAACCATTCTCCTTTTTCTTGAACAGATTCTAATAGCTCAGGTTTAAACACTTCTGTTAGGACAGCTTTAGCTGCAGCCATGGCAAGTGGATTCCCGCCAAACGTTGATCCATGACTTCCAGGTGTAAATGCATCTTTTAATCGTTCCTTACCAATTAGCGCACCAACTGGAAATCCATTACCAAGTCCTTTTGCAACTGTAATAATGTCAGGTGATAACCCTAATTGTTCATAAGCAAATGCAGTACCAGTACGTCCGATCCCTGTCTGTACTTCATCAACAATGAGTAAACAGCCAAATTGTTCGCATACAGTCTTAAGTGACTCGGCGTATTCATCGCTCATCAAGCGAATGCCACCTTCTCCTTGAATAATCTCAACCATAATTGCAGCTGTCTTTTCTGTAACTGTATTTTTTAAAGCTTCAGAATCATTCATTTCAATATACGTAAACTCTGTTAAAAGTGGACCAAATCCTTGGTGAATTTTATCTTGACCTGTTGCAGCCATACTTCCAAGAGTCCGACCATGGAATGAGTTAGTTAAGCTAACAATGTGATGCTTTCCTGTTGACTTCCTTGCGAGTTTTATCGCTGCTTCGTTGGCTTCTGCACCGCTATTACAGAAAAAGACATAGTCACCAACACTATGATCAACAAGTTGCTCGGCCACTTGCTCTTGCCCTTCAATTTGAAATAGGTTTGATACATGCCATAATTTTTTCATCTGTTCTTCAACTGAAGAAACTACTTTAGGGTGGCAGTGACCTAGATTACAAACAGCAATTCCCGAAATAAAATCTAAATACTCCTTACCATCTGAATCAATTAGTTTCGAGCCCTTCGCTTTAACAGGTGTAATATCCCATCTAGCGTAGGTTGGAAAAAGTGCACTCATTATTATCCTCCTTACGAAACATAAAGCTTCATCTTTGATTTCAAAATTGTTGTTCCTTGTACTGAACCATCTTTTCCAACATTCGTTGATTTTCCATTCATAATCATTACAGATTGGAGGTTGCCTGTTAGTGTTGACAAAGCTGCTCTTACCTTTGGAAGCATTCCACCATAGATTGTTCCATCAGCAATGTAGGCCTCGATTTCCTCTATTGTGACTTTCTCAAGACACTTTCCATCTTTTAAAATTCCATCTACATCTGTAACAAAAACTAATTGTTCGGCACCTAACTCTTTTGCTATAGCTGCTGCTGCGCTATCGGCATTAACGTTATAATGAGTTCCTTCTGCATTCATGCCAATTGGAGCAATAACAGGAATCATATCTAGTTCCATTAGAGAAGAAAGTAAGTTCGTATTAACCTTTGTCGGCTCTCCAACATAACCTAGCATCCCTTCATTGACCGGTTCGACTTCAATTAATTGACCGTCACATCCAGATAATCCGACAGCCTGACCTCCAGCCTGATGTAAACTAGTTACCACTTGTTTATTGACCTTTCCACATAGCACCATTTCAGCTGTGTCTAGCACATCTTCCGTCGTTTTACGGAGACCATCAACAAATTCTGATTTAATATCTAGTTTTTGCAAAAGCTGATTAATAGCAGGACCTCCACCATGCACAACAATCGGGTGCTTCCCATCTTTTTGCATTTTGACAACACTTTTGAAAAACTCATCTGATAATTGAGCGATGGTGCTACCTCCACATTTGATAACAACAACATCTTTCACTACTTTCCCCTCCCGAAATTGTCTTTCCTATGTTCTATATCCAGCGTTTATTCGTACATAATCATAAGACAAGTCACAACCCCATGCTTTACCTGTACCTTCACCAACATGTAAATCAACTTTTATAACAACTGTATCGTTATTTTCCATATATGATTTCGCTTCCTCTTCTGAAAACGAGATAGGTTGGCTTTTAACAAGTGTTTGCACAGGTCCAATCGCAATATCTATTGTGTCTGGATTAATCTCACAACCACTGTACCCAACGGCACAAATAATTCTTCCCCAGTTTGCATCAGTACCATAGACAGCTGATTTTACTAAATCTGAGCCAACAATTTTCTTTGCTACTTTTCCCGCCTCTTCATCTGTTAGCGCTCCAGTAACTTGCACTTCAATTAACTTTGTCGCACCTTCCCCATCGCGTGCAATTTGCTTCGCTAACGATTCACATGTGGACTTAAGAGCTTGATAAAAACCGTCCCAATCAGGATGCGCTGGTGTGAGCGATTCATTTTCTGTTAAACCCGATGCCATGACAACCACCATATCATTTGTTGATGTATCCCCATCAACAGTAATTCTGTTAAATGTTTGGTTCGTAATTGAAGATAATGCTTCTTGTAATACAGAAGATTCTACATTTGCATCAGTTGTTACAAACGAAAGCATTGTCGCCATATTCGGATTAATCATTCCAGACCCTTTTGCGACACCACCTATTGAGACCGTCTTTCCATCTACAATCGTCTGAAAGCAAACTTTTTTGTTAATCGTATCTGTTGTTAATATTGCTTCATTAAATAATTCTGCACCTTTTAATGATGACTCTGGAGTAAGTTTTGAAATACCAGGTAAGATTTTTTCCATCGGTAAGTATTCACCAATGACTCCTGTTGATGTTACTGCAACATAATGAGGCGGAAGATTAAAGTGTTTGGCACTTTCATTTCTCATCTGATAAGCATCTTCTAAACCTTTTGCACCGGTACAAGCATTAGCGTTTCCACTGTTAACAACTAAAGCCTGAATCTTACCTTCTTTTGCTATTGACTCCTTTGTCACTTTTAATGGAGCTGCTTGAATTCTGTTACAAGTATATACGGCAGCTACATTAGCTGGTACTTCACAATAGATAGCACCAAGGTCCAATCTTTTTCTTTTTACCCCTGTATGCAACCCTATTGCTTGGAATCCTTTTGGAGTTACAATACTTCCGTTTTCTTTTTCTGTTATCACTGGTGCATTCGCTATGCCTTTCATGAGATGACCACCTTCCATTATGGATACATAGGAACAAGAGTTAGCCCCGTACTTTCTTCGAATCCATGAATTAAATTAAAATTTTGAATTGCTTGACCTGATGCGCCCTTAACGACATTATCAATAACAGAGACTACAGTGATACGTCCCGTTCGTTCGTCGTACGTTAAGCCTATATCACAATAATTACTGCCGTACACTTCTTTTGTTGCTGGGTAGGCTCCCTCTGGCCTAATTCGAACAAAATATTCATTCTCATACGCTTCTCTATACAAATTGCGTAGCTCGGTTTCCGAGATTGGCTGATTCGCTTTTGCATAAATGGTAGCCATAATTCCTCGAACCATAGGAACTAAATGAGGTTGGAATGTTATGGTCTGAACCTGTTCATCCCACTCTTGTAAATTTTGTTCTATTTCAGGAATGTGTTTATGTTGATTAATTTGATATATTTTAAAGTTTTCATTCATTTCACTAAAGTGCGTGATTGCTGAAGGCGATCTCCCTGCTCCAGATGTACCCGATTTTGCATCTATAATAATTGAATCAACGTCAATTATCTTATTTTTAACTAATGGAGCAAGACCAAGTAATGTAGCTGTAGGATAGCATCCAGGATTCGAAATAATTTGCGCTTTCTGAATCGATTCTCGATTCCACTCCGGTAGCCCATATACAGCATCTTTAATTAATGCTAGTGGAGCTGCTTCCCGTTTGTACCACTTTTCATAAACCTCTGGATTCTGCAATCGCAAATCTCCAGACAAATCAATAACTCTGCATCCTGTTTCAGCAATTTGTCCTGACCACTCAGCTGAGACACCAGGGGGTGTAGCGAGAAAGACCGTATCTACTTCATCTTTAATCGATGTAACATCAATGGACTTTAATGTTTGATTATATATATTTGAAACATGTGGATAAGACTCTTGTATATTCATACCTTCTTTTGACGATGTATACAAAACAACCTCTTGCACATGAGGATGTTGGTTTAACAACCTTAATAGTTCTGCGCCACCGTAACCTGTAGCCCCGATAATACCAACTCTCATTATTCCCTCTCCTAACTTTTCTATATCTGCTCTATTTGATCTTGGTACTCATTATATCTATGTATAAAAATTAATTCAACTGTATTTTTATTTTATTTTATCCATTTTTCAGTCAAATGGTTTCATTTTGTTCATGACCCGTTTTTATTTGATTTATTTCGTTCATTATTCTAACTAAAATTCCTGACATGAAACCATTATACTTCCCTGTTTTTTATATGTGTCTGTCTAGTCATAAGTTGATTTCTTGATACTGAAACAAAAATAGACACCTACCGAATGTGGTAAGTGTCTACTCCGTTACTCATTTATATTTTCAAATTCATCATAAATAATATTTCTTGTAGCTTCTATTTGGTCACCCCATAAATCATTCACTTGGTGATAAACGTAATTTCCATTCTTATCTAAAATACTAATCCCTCGATAAGACATCTGATCATTTTTCATCCTAACATGCTCAAGGACTTCAAACGTTTGATCGGATAAAAATGAAAATGTAAAGGCACCTGCTTCTTTTAGCCTTTTTGAATTTTCAGGACTATCTATACTAATTGCATAGATATCTGCATCTAAGTCCTCAAATAAATGTAAGTTTTCTTGCAACTGAACTAGTTGCTGCTGACAAAGGCCTCAGCCAACTTCAGTAAAGTGGAACAAGATCGTTGCACGTTCTTTATTTGTAAGAGTTACTTCTTCTCCGTCTTCATTTAGAAGAGTAAGATCGCCTTGTACTTGGCCATCATCCGAACCGCACCCAGCTAAAACAACTAGTACTGCTGCGATGACGAAACATAAAGCCATATTTCTTTTACGAATTTCTAGCATTCTTTCACCTCCGTCACTTAAACCTACTCTTAAGCTCACCACTTGTCAATGAAAGAGCTTCTATTGAACCGTCTCTAACAAATCTTCAACGATGCTGTCTTGATTTGTCTGTAAACCATCGTATCTACGAATGACTTGACCATTCGGATCTACTAAAAAGAAGCTCGTACTATGAACAATATCGTCACCATCTGTTTCCTGTACTACCGATTTAAAACTATCTCTTGCAAAAGCAGCAATTTCATCTTGCGTATAACCCGTTAAAAACTGCCATGAATTTAAGTCAGCGCCCACATTAGTTCCATACGATAATAGTTGCTCTGCCGTATCTCTTTCTGGATCAACTGTAAAAGAGATAAATGACATCTCAACCCCTTCTTCCTGCATCGTTGCTTGAAGACGTTGCATATTCGGAGTCATCGTCGGGCAAACGGTCGGGCAATACGTAAAAATCATATTCGCTAACCAATACTTTCCTTCTAATTGTTCCGATCCATAGTTCTCCCCATTTTGGTTTGTAAACTCAAATGGTACCACTTCCGCTTGCGCTTCTGAAAAGTCATATTCAGAAGAACTACCACTACCAACTTGATACACCCATCCACAACCACTTAAAAAGAATGCTAAAACAATTACACTTACTAGTTTCATCACTAATCCCTCTTCCTTAAGGAAACGTTTTAAAAGTGCTTCCTTAGTAGCAGAAGACTACTAAAAAAGATCTTTTTTAGTAGTCTTATCTTTTTTATTAAAAAAGTAAAAAGTCTTACGTTTTTGCTGTTGGAATGTCACTAATCGTTAGTGTTCCCTCTTGTTGTTTCTCTTTCTTTAACCATTGCTTAAATACATAGCCAATGGTAAATCCGTACGTAATTTCCTGCATAACTTTCATTAAGACACCAGCTAACTGTTGGTCCATCCTCGCTTCAAGAAACGTAAAGGAATTCGGTCCTGAAAGAAGCCCCATTGGTACCTCTGTGCCTGGCGGCAAACAATACGCCATCACTTGTGCCCAAATTGCTGGGTCCGTGTATGTTTGGTATAGCGTTGTAGGTGCAAAAATAATTAATGCACAGGCAGGAGTAATTAAAATCCCGTTTGCAAAAATATACCCTACTCGGCGTAAATCTGACAAAGGAAATGCACTTGGAAGTGGAGCAATCATATGCCACCACATTAAGGCAGCCGCAAATAATAACAGGTACTCATATAAGCTATGCAAAATAACAGACTGCATCAAAGTATCAAACATAAACGGGACATGATAAAATGAAAAAAGTCCATTAAATAAAAACAAAGCTACAATCGGACTCCAAATCACACGAAAAATTCGTTCGGTAATAGGCGAACGAAAGCGGTCAACAATCGCTTGGAAGAACCACGAAGGGATTGCTAACAAAAAGAGTGGTGTAGCAATAAAATAAGCAAACACCATTTGCGTCATATGGAAGCTTATCATAATATGTCCAGCAATATAGAGAGGGCTCCCCCAACCAATATATAGTGCGAGCAACGCTAAGACAAAATATACTTTTTGTCTCGTTCGCACAGGAGTCGCTCCTTTAAAACGATCTCGCCATTTTGTAACGAGTAAAAAATAAAGGATACCAATAATTAGTAATCCTAGTATTAACTCTGGTGTCCACAAAGCTCGAAAACCAAAGTTCTCAAATAATACATTCACTGCTTTCCCTCCTTTTTGGAGATATTACTGTTAAAAGCATGTCTATCATAACATATATCTGTTCGTTAATATTTGAACGAATACAGAAATTTTTAAGGATAGAATGTTCAAAAAAGGAAATTCCGTACTTAACATTAACTTTCTAGTGAAAGGAAGATTTGATGTCAAAACAACACTTAATCGCTCTTGACTTAGACGGAACTTTACTAACCGACGAAAAGACCATTACACCGCGCACAAAACAAGTGATAGCTAAAGCAAGAGAAGAAGGTCACATCGTCTCGATTTCTACTGGCCGTCCGTATCGAGCTAGCAGCCAGTATTACCAAGAATTAAATCTTGATACAGCAATTGTCAATTTTAATGGAGCTTTTGTCCACCATCCACATGATAAAAGTTTTGGTACATACCATTCGCCTCTTGATTTAAAGACGGCAAAAACAGTCATTGAAACATGTGAGGCGTTCAACGTAAGTAATATCATGGTTGAAGTAATCGATGATTTTTACTTAAGAAATTTCGATGAGGTATTTGTAGAAACCTTTCTTTCAGGCCAAAACCCTGTTGATCATGGAAATCTATTACATATTCTAAAAGAAGATCCTACTTGTGTATTAATCCACCCACAAGATCATCATATCAAGGAACTCCGTAATCTCCTTGTTGATGGACATGCCGAAGTAATTGACCAACGAGTTTGGGGGGCTCCTTGGAATGTCATTGAAATTGTAAAAGCGGGAATGAACAAGGCTGTAGGCTTAAAAAAGGTTGCCGACTTTTATCAAATTCCGAGAGAACGAATCATCGCATTTGGTGATGAGGACAATGATTTTGAGATGATCGAATATGCAGGTCAAGGGGTGGCCATGGCTAATGGCATCGATCAATTAAAAACTCTTGCTAACGACATTACGTTATCAAACGAAGAAGATGGCGTTGCCATTTATTTAGAAAAAACATTAAACTTACGCTAATCCTATAGAATGAATTTCCAACATTGGGGTACGTTAGAAACGTAAATTCATTTTCACTAAAAGGAGTTAGGTGGAACTAATGGAAAATTATATTAGTTTTCAAGAAGCAAGAGAATCCGTTGCAAGATTTGAGCTATTAGCATTAGCTGCTGAAACACAAATCCAAAGAGAGGCCGTATTAAAAGAATTACAACGCGCTAAACTTGCCCTCCATTCTGCTTTTACTAATTCAACTCCTGCAGAACAAGATCAACTCATTTACATGCAAGAACATCTACAGAGCTTTTATCAAGATGAGTTATAATCACAAAAATGCTATCTGAGAGCAAGAGTTAACTGGATATTGAACTCTCCGTTCCTACTTTTCATCAGGCAGTGTTCAAATAGGGAAAAGCCAGGAAGTCACTTAAAAAGCTTTTTTTAGCAAATTCGAGGAAGCAGCAATGCTCCACACGTTGCGCGCCTGCTATGAGAAAAACACTCATAGCAGGCTTTAATACAAAGCAACGGTTCCGCCCATTGCTTAAAGGCTATTGAAAAAGGTCAACACCGTACCTTTTTCAATAGCCTTTAAGACAAACCTTTTTGAACACCCTCTTTCCTCAAAATTCCATCTTAATTAACTACTAACATTTTGTGATTTATGTTACGCTTGCATTATAATTTAAAAGGTATTTAAATCTAGGGGGAACTTTGAAAATGGTAAAAGTGTATGAGGTGGATAAAGAGGCAGATATCCAATTAAAGAGACGTATTGCTGATTTATTCATGGGACAATTGGAGCCCATTGGTCCTACTAATGCTTATGATCAATTAATGAAAACAATTAATCTAGCATTGAAAGAAGATTCACAGGCTCATATTTTTATCGCCGAAAGAGAAAACACCATTGTCGGAGCTGCATTTTTAAACATAGCCTTAAGCATTGATAAGGGCGGCCATTACATTTGGCTAAATGATTTATACGTTCATAAAGAACACCGAAACCAAGGTATCGCAAAAAAGCTCCTCCTAAAAGTCATTTACTGGGCTGAACAAAAAGAAATTAAGGGTATTGAACTTGAAACAGGAATCAACAACGAAGCAACAAAGGCATTATACAACTCATTAGGATTCTACGACATCATCTCCAAAAGGTACGGATCTAGGTTTTAGAAGCTCACCAAAAAGGCGCTCTTCCTTTTTGGTGAGCTTCTTGCAATGTGCGGAGCCGCCGTTATGTTTTAAGCCCTTTAGGAGTGGGGTTCTCCTAAAGGGCGCACGGCGCGCGGAGCCATTGCACTCTCCCTCGATTCACCACAAAAAGGCGCTCTTC
>NZ_JAWRVK010000057.1:0-22564 GCF_036663575.1 Halalkalibacter flavus | reverse complement strand
AGTTGGGGGCTTCCCCCTGTGAGAGTAGGACGTTGCCAGGCAGATAAAAGACAATCCAATGGATTGTCTTTTTTAGTGCGCATAAACAGAATGCAGAAGGCGCTGAAGAGCTCTATTCCAGAGGAACAGCATTTTCCTCGAATGGGACGATGGTTACATCGTGAAAAGACATCTTGAAACTACTCCGTGTCCCCCTATGAGACGAACTCTTTCTCTTCGTAACACAACGTGAGTTACGAAGAGAACAACTCCATGAGTAACCATCCCCGTAGAAGAGAAAGGGTGAGTCAGGACGTTGCCAGGCAGGGCTGTGTACTTAAAAAGTGGTAATACCGTGTTTAGATCATAATAAACTATAGATTTAATCTTGGATGGTCAACTATCTAAAAAATTAGAAAGAAATATAAGTTACACTTCCTTAACCTTAACTTAGGTCATTAAACGTATTTCCTTTTGGCAAGGGGTAATGCAAGCCACTTTTTGGCAAAATGGAGAATCAAGGACAGTACCATTTGATTTCGTATGCTTAATATGATTAGTGTGGTGCATGGCAGTTACTTTGTAATTAAATTTGAAAAATTATCTTGGAAAATAGGCTCTTAATGTGATTAAATAAAAGTTACGTGATTTCTAGCTTAGCGAAATAAAAAACGATTTATGCTGCAACTATGGTATTAGAACATACGTACAAATCTCAGTAATTTGTATTGATACTATTTTCCTACTATAATGTTAGGTGGGGAAAGCTTAAATGTTTTGTTTGCCACAATTTTAAAGTAATCTTAGGAGTATGTATGAAGGAATTTTCTCGAATTAACAAAAAGCTTTATTATACTACGATGCTATTTATCAATTTGCTAATGGTATTGGGGTTATTTGTTGACAATCCACTCATGAGTGATTTTGGGGCAGGGTACATATTACACTTATTGCTTGTAGTCATTTTAATTGTATTCCTTTTGCTATATCCAAAGTATGAAACGCAAACCTTTAGAATAATCATTATCACAGGTGTGTTTGCTTATTTCTATACACTCTTTTTTCTATATCCTGAGACATGGTCTACATTTTTATTTTTATGTTTTATTCCAGCTATTTCAATCTTGTTCTTTGATTCAAAGCTGTTTTATTCGTCTTTATTTATTAATGCGGTTTCTGTAAGTGTGATTTTCTCTTATGTTTTTCTGATTGATCAAGGTGCCCGTTTTCCACACATCTATCTAGATTTAGCAGGGAATTTCCTTAACTTTATAGGGAGTCAATTAATTATTTATTTTATTTATTATTTATCCTATCTCAGATTGAAAAAAGTGCAGTTATATTATGAACAAGTCCAACAATCAGAGCGTTTAAAAGCTACGGGACAATTAGCTGCTGCAGTTGCTCATGAAATTAGAAATCCCTTGACAGTCGTAAAAGGATTTTTGCAGTATTACGAAAAGGATTCATTGTTTAGTAAAGAAAAGAAGGATCATTTTACATTGATGATTGATGAATTAAATACGGCCGAACAGGTTATCTCACAATACTTGTCGATTGCCAAACCAAATGGAAACCTAAAGACGGAAACAGTTAGTATCCAAGTCGTTCTTCAAAGTATTACAGACTTACTTCAATCTTATGGGCTTCTACATAATAATAAAATCGACCTTTTTATAGAAGAGAATTGCTATGTTGAAGCGAATGTCATAGAGCTAAAGCAGGTATTTATTAATATTATTAAAAATGCAATAGAAGTTTCTAAAGTTGGAGATCCTGTCATTGTTACAGCGGAAAAAAACAAAAACTATGTTGAAGTAAAAGTCGTCGATTACGGAATAGGTATGTCAGAAGCAGAGATTAAGTCTCTTGGGACGCCTTTTTATTCGTTGAAAAGTAAAGGCACTGGCTTAGGATTGATGATTTGTTATAACATTATTGGAAAATATCATGGCTCCATTGATTTTACGAGTTCAAAAGGGGAAGGGACAACCGTTATTGTCCGTTTTCCAATAAAGAAAGTATAATTCATAGCGATAGATTCAAATAAAAAAAGCTCTCAGCTGTTGAGGGCTTTTTTTCAAATTGCATGATGAAGGGTAAACGAGAGGGGATGTCGAATAATAGAGATAATTAACAAAATTTTTAAACAAGTAAACAGGGATTTGGAGGCGTATTACGTTATGAGTGAGAAAGGTTATTTTGGACAATTCGGAGGAAGCTTTTTGCCAGATGATTTAGCAAAAGTATTAGCATTTTTAGCTGAACAGTTCGATAAGTATAGATATGATCCTGAATTCATTGAAGAGTATAAATATTATTTAAAAGAATTTGTTGGACGAGAAAATCCATTAACCTATGCAAAAAATTTAACAGAGCAAGTTGGTGGTGCAAAAATTTATTTTAAACGCGAAGATTTGAACCATACAGGAGCGCACAAAATTAATAATGCAATTGGGCAAATTTTATTAGCTAAACGGATGGGGGCTACAAGAATTATTGCTGAGACAGGAGCTGGACAGCACGGGGTGGCTACAGCTACGGCTTGTTCCATCTTCGGGATTGACTGTACGATCTACATGGGGAAGCTTGATACAGAGCGGCAAGCCTTAAATGTGTTTCGGATGGAATTACTTGGGGCAAAGGTTGTTCCTGTTGATCAAGGGCAAGGGCGGTTAAAAGATGCGGTTGATGCGGCACTAGCTGACTTAGTTGAAAATTATCAAAATACGTTTTATTTACTTGGTTCTGCAGTTGGTCCGCACCCGTTTCCTACAATGGTGAAGTATTTTCAATCTGTTATTAGTGAAGAAGCAAAGCGACAAATTCTTGAAAAAGAGGGCAAACTCCCAACGGCGGTTGTCGCAGTTGCTGGTGGTGGAAGTAATGCGATCGGTGCATTTGCTCATTTTATTGATGAGAAAAGTGTTCGCTTAGTGGGGGTTGAACCAGAAGAGGCTCCGACGTTAACAGAAGGTGTTCCTGCTGTCATTCATGGTTTCAAATGTTTAACGTTATTAGATGAGAACGGACTGCCAAAACCTACGTATTCTATTGCGGCAGGGCTTGATTATCCAGGGATCGGCCCTGAACATAGTTACTTAAAGGAAACAGGACGTGCAGAGTACGTAACTGTTTCCGGAGAAGAAGCGTTGGAGTGGTTTCAGAAACTTTCTAAAATTGAAGGGATTATTCCGGCTTTAGAGAGTGCGCATGCTGTGGCTCATACAGTTAAGCTTGCAAAAGAGTTAACGAAAGAAGATGTAATTATCGTAAACTTGTCAGGTCGAGGAGACAAAGATGTGCAGCAAGTTTATAACATGCTACATAAATAATTTTTAAAAAGGTTGTCACAAATGTCAAAGAACAAGCGTTTGTGACAGCCTCTTTCGTTTTGCATAAATATGGGATGATCAAACAATTGCACTGATAAAATATAGTAGCGAGGAGAAAGATAAGTACTAAAATGGATTGAAGACATATTGCTGTAGGGGGTTGTCTATGGTATTCGTTTATATAATAGTACTATATTTTCTTTATGCATTGATTTCGGGAGTTGTTCTATTTTCATTTTACAAGCATAAAAAGAGTCAATATGTAAATGAACACGAAACGGAACGCTTCTTTGGTGATCAACCTTCACAGGATAGGGTTGTCCTTGTTGAAAAGCGTTATGAGTCAGGACTTGCCAGGATAAATCTGATAGAAAGTGCAAAAGACACCTTAGATATTTCTTACTTTATGATCAGCCCAGGACTAGCTGGTTCTATTTTTCATACGTGTATTGTTAATGCTGCTGATCGAGGCGTTCAAGTACGAATACTTCTTGATGGGGTATCCAATCGTATGACAGGGAAAAAGAAGGATATTGTTTATTCGTATGTTGACCACCCTAATATTCATTTGAAATTTTATGAACCGTTTGATATGTGGCGGCCATGGACATGGAATAATAGGCTTCACGATAAGATCATCATTGTTGATCAGAAATTGGCCATGGTAGGGGGGCGCAATATCGGAGATAAATATTTTGCCCCTGTGGGTTTGGACGGGGCAACGAATGATCGTGATGTTGTTGTTGTTAATACAGATGACACTGATTTTGAAAATAGTGTTATTTCAAAAGTAAAGGACTATTATGATTACGTGTGGAATCATAAGTTTTCAAAACCTTTGATTACTTCGTTAACACAAAAACAACAAAAGCTAGGGCAAAGAAAACTCTCTGATTTAAGGAAGCTCTATCATGTCTTAGATGAATCAAAACCTAGTTTCTTTCAGCAAGAGATAAACTGGATGGAAAAGTCACTACCTGCAAAAAAAGTAATGTTTATTTATAATCCTATTGACCGTTTTAACAAAGAACCATGGGTTTGGTATGAGATATCACGATTAATGAAGAAGGCAAAGGACTCAATCCTAATTCAAAGCCCATATATTATTCCTACGAAAGACATGCGACATCACTTAAACAAAGGAAACCTTTCTGTAAATGAAGTGAAGGCTGTGACGAACTCACTTGCAGCTTCTCCGAATCTTATGGCATACTCCGGCTATAGACGATTCCGGAAAAAGTTAGTATGCTCAGGTATAGATGTGTATGAGTTTCAAGGACCAACTGAATCGTATCATACAAAATCATTTATTTTCGATAACAGAATTAGTCTTGTTGGCTCTTTTAACTTAGATCCAAGAAGTGCCTATTTAAGTACGGAGATCATGCTTGTGATTGATAGTGAGGAATTTGCGAGCCAAAAGAAAAGTGAAATTGATCGCATTATTCATGACAATAGCCTCCTTGTAAAAGAAGATGGATCATATGCGCCCCATCCAGATGTCATAGAAAGAGTGGTGCCTCGTGTGAAATCGATGATGACACATGTTTTAACAGGCGTTACTCGATTTGGTGAACGTTTGTTGTAGTAGATAGAATTGTATCATACGTTTAATTGCACGGTAAAAACGGCGCTATATAAAACTAAAGATAGCGCCATTTTTTATATTCTTATTGACTAGCTTTAACAAATAACATATAATTTGAACCAACAAATGTAAAGCTTTACACTTTTGAAATTTTATTTTTTTATTTAGTATGTAAAGCTTTACATTTTTGATTTAATTATTGCTTTATATTAATGATTTATTTTCACTGAAAAATGTAAAGCTTTACAATTGGGAGGGTAACATGGATTATAATCAGAAAGCAAAAGAGATTTTGGAAGCTATTGGTGGAGCTGATAATGTCGTAGCGGCTGCACATTGTGCTACAAGGTTACGTCTTGTATTGAAAGATGAAAGTTTAGTAGACGAAGCAAAGCTAGATAAGATGGATGTGGTGAAAGGAACGTTTGCAACTGGAGGGCAGTTTCAAATCATCATTGGATCAGGTACTGTCAACCAGGTGTATGCTAAGCTTGCCCCTCTTGCAGGTGTCAGCGAAATGACTACAAAGGATGATGTGAAAAAAGCGGGTACAAAAAAGTTGAATCCGATTCAACAGTTTGTAAAGGTCTTATCAGACATTTTTGTCCCAATTATTCCTGCGATTGTTGCAGCAGGTTTGTTAATGGGAATTAATAATATTTTAACTGCAGAAGATCTTTTCTATGATGGAATGTCTCTGATTGATGCGAATCCAGGAATTGCTGATCTAGCTTCTTTGATCAATACTTTCGCTAACGCAGCCTTTGTTTTTCTACCAATTTTAATTGGATTTTCTGCAGCACAGCGATTTGGAGGAAATGCATTTTTAGGGGCTGCACTTGGAATGTTAATGGTTCATCCAGACTTATTAAATGGTTATGGCTATGCAGACGCACTACTTGAGGGGACGATTCCAGTTTGGAATATTTTAGGTTTTGAGATTGAAAAGGTCGGCTATCAAGGAACTGTATTGCCAATTTTAGTTGCAGCTTTTATTTTAGCGAAAATTGAACAATTGTTACGAAAAGTTATTCCGGCAGCATTAGATAACTTGTTAACGCCATTATTTACATTATTTATTACAGGTATCTTAACCTTCACTTTTGTTGGTCCTATCACTCGTACAGGTGGAGATATGATTACAGGAGGTTTGGTATGGCTATTTGAAACAGCAGGGTTCATTGGTGGAGGATTGTTTGGGTTAATTTATGCACCTATTGTTATAACAGGTATGCATCATAGCTTTATCGCTGTTGAAACGCAATTGTTAGCAGATTTAGCAAGAACAGGAGGATCGTTTATCTTCCCTGTAGCAGCAATGTCCAATGTTGCACAAGGTGCAGCAGCATTGGCAGTTATTTTTATCACAGCAAATAAAAAAATGAAAAGTATTGCGTCAGCTTCAGGCATATCTGCGTTATTAGGGATCTCTGAACCAGCAATGTTCGGGGTTAACTTAAAGCTTCGTTATCCTTTTATTGCAGCGATTATTGGTGCGGCTATCGGTTCAGCATATATTACGCTAAATAAAGTGCTTTCAGTAGCAATTGGTCCTGCAGGATTACCAGGGATTATTGCGATTCGTGTTGATGTAATTCTTCACTTTATTATAGGAATGGTCTTAACATTTGTTGTTGCTTTTGCATTAACGTTTGTATTTGCTAAGAGACAGCAATTGAGAGAAAAGAAGAATGAAAGCAATGCAGCATAAATACAAAGGAGAAACATTTTAAGAACTTAGGGGGGCTAAACGATTCTCCTATTGTTCATGTTAGAAGGTGAGGTTCTTATAATGGAGTGGACAAGAGAAGAGAGGTACCGTCGTCTTGATGAGGCCAGTACAAAAGAAATTGAAGAATTACGAAGCAATGTTGAAAAATGCCCTTGGCGACAAACGTATCATATTCAGCCCAAGATGGGGTTATTAAATGACCCAAATGGATTTTCTTATTATAATGGAGAGTATCATTTGTTTTATCAATGGTTTCCTTTAGGGCCAGTTCATGGCTTGAAATACTGGTATCATACTAAGTCAGAGGACCTTGTTCATTGGGATAATGTTGGGATTGGCATAAAGCCAACTGCGCCTTTTGATAGTCATGGAGCTTTTTCCGGGAGTGCGATTGAGCATGAGGGGAAACTTTACTTATTTTATACAGGCAATACGAGGGATCAAGATTGGGTTCGACATCCTTATCAATGCATTGCGGTAATGGATAAAGAAGGCCATATTGAAAAGTATGAACAACCAGTTATAAAGGATGTTCCCATAGGATATACTGAACATTTTCGCGATCCAAAGGTTTGGAAACATGGCGATCATTTTTATGCGATTATTGGTGCTCAACGAGCGAATTTGACAGGGTGTGTTGTTTTATATCAATCTGTTAACTTAAAAGAGTGGGACTTTCTTGGAGAAATAACAACTGATTTAAATCAGTTTGGATTTATGTGGGAATGTCCGGATTACTTTGAACTTGGTAATAAAGGAATCCTTATTTTCTCCCCACAAGGGTTACAACGGGAAGGGGATAAATTTCAAAATATATATCAATCTGGCTATCTGATTGGGGAGCATCTAGATTTAAATAGTGGAGAGTTTCGGCATTCTAATTTTCGTGAATTAGACCTGGGATTTGACTTTTATGCACCCCAAACAATGGTTGATGAACAAAATCGACGGATCTTAGTTGCGTGGATGGGACTACCTGAAATTGAGTATCCCAATGATCGACATGGATGGGCGCATTGTTTAACGTTACCAAGAGAATTAATAATGAGAAAAGGCAAACTTTTTCAACAACCTGTAAAGGAATTGGCTCAATTACGTAAAAGTAATGTAATCGCAGAAGATATTCTTGTTAATGAAAGCAAAAGCTATGATTCTTTTCATGGTGTATCATATGAATTGATTTGTGAATTTACCAATAAGGACGCCTCTCAATTTGGAATTGATATACGTGTAGGTGAGAAAGAAGTAACTACGATTAAATATGATGTAAACAATAAAAAACTGATGTTTGACCGCAGTCAATCTGGTGAGGTAGTTGCTGAAGAATATGGTATGGTTCGGCAATGTGATATGACAAGTGAATCAATCAAGCTTCAATTATTTGTCGACTCATCTTCGCTTGAATTTTTTGTGAATGATGGGGAAGTAGTTTTTACAGGAAGGATTTTTCCAAATGTTAAAAGCGACGGAATTCGTTTTTTTGCTGTTGAGGGAGAAGTAAGCATGAAAGCAAGCAAATGGGATTTTTAATATAGGGAACATCTGCTTAACTATCTTGTCCTTTCCTTGTAACATCTCTAAGGAGGCAGAACGATGAAAAAAGATATTAATATAAAAGAGGTTGCCAAAAAAGCAGGTGTTTCAATTGCGACCGTTTCAAGGGTGTTTAACAATTCCGGAACAGTAAAAGAGAGTACACGAAAAAAAATCGAGGCAGTCATTGAGGAGACTGGATATTATCCAAATGTTCTTGCAAGAGAACTTGCGGAAAAGAAAACTCACCTAATTGGTCTGATTGTACATAGTATGATCGGTGAAGGGATTCCCCGAATGATAAATGGTGTAAACGAAATGCTTGAAGATAATGATTACAATCTACTGATAGCATGTACGAACGGGATTTTGGAGAGTGAAATAAAGCACTTTGAAATTTTTCGATCTAAACGTGTAGAGGGAATTTTGTTTGCGACTCGTGAATTTAAAGAAGAACATCGCGATTTAATTCAAAAGATTCCAATCCCTGTTGTGGTTCTTCTTCAGCGGACGGATAAAGAAGGCATTTCTTTTGTTACGTTTGATAACTATACATTTGCAAAGGATGCAACGGAAAAACTTATTGGCCTAGGACACCGTAATTTTGCTTTTATTGGTGGGCCTGCTACCTCTGTAAACTCAAGAGAAAGACAACGAGGGTTTCGTGATGGACTAAAGGAGAATGGAATTGAACTAGACACTAACTTAAGCAGGAATGGCGACTTTACAATTGAATCTGGATATCAGCAAATGGAAGAAATCCTTGCTATTGAAAAAGAGATAACAGCTGTGATTGCTGTAAACGATGGGATGGCGATAGGAGCACTTAACTGTATACAAGATCATGACATTGCAGTCCCAAACGACATATCTGTACTCGGTTTAGATGATACGGTGTTAGCGAAAGCTTCCCGATTAAAATTATCAGGAGTACACTATTCCTATTCTAAGTTAGGAAAACAAGGAGCAGGTTTGTTGTTAAAACAGATAGAGTCTGACGAAGCACTCTTTGAAGAGGTTGTCTTGCCTTATGAAATTCATTTGCGTGAGAGTGTTAATAAACGGTGATGAGTGTTTATCGTGAACTAAGAAGCCTACTGTTATATTAGTAGGCTTCATTATGATATTTATATATCTTATAAACCCATACTTTTTATAAATGATTCAAAATAAAAAAGGAATTTATAAAAAAAGTTCTTGAAAACATTTTCAGAAATGTGTAAAGTAATAATTGTAACAGCAACCAAAACGTTTTGGAGGATTTTTGATGGCTACAATAAAAGATATAGCAAAAGCTGCAGGAGTATCGGTTACAACGGTCTCTCGAGCTTTAAACGGGTATAATGATGTGAATGAAAAAACAAGAGCTAAAATTAAAAGTATTGCTGAAGAACTAAATTATAGTCCAAATGCTGTTGCACGTAGTTTAGTCAAAAGCAAAACCGAAACAATTGGCTTACTTGTATCAGAACTAAGTCTCTCTGGAGCAAAGGATATGTTCACATACGAAATTATGTGCGGGATTAATGATTCTTCTTCGGAAAAAGGGTATGATCTGATCCTTTTTAGTACCAACTCTGCTAAACAAAAAGCAAAAAGTTACAGTCAGCTTTGTCGTGAAAGGCAAGTTGAAGGAGTCATTATGCAAGGAATTAAAATTGATGATCCTTACTTAAAAGAGGTCATTGATAGTAATATCCCATGTGTCCTTATTGATGTAGAAATAGAAGGAGAAAATGTGGGGTTTGTCTCTACAGATAATGTATTTGGAGCTCAAATGGCAGTAAAGCACTTAACAAACCTTGGTCATCGTAACATTGCTATAATGAATGGTCATAATCAAGCTGTTGTCAGTCAAAAAAGATTACAAGGATACAAGAAGCAATTGGAAGAAGCTTCGATCCCTTTTCAAGACGAGTACGTCTTAAATGGAGAGTTTCTCGAAGAAAAAGCAGAAAAAGTTGCTTATTCATTTTTGAACGAGCATCCTGAGGTTACGGCGATTTTTTGTGCAAGTGATTTAATGGCACTTGGGGTGATGAATGCGGCTAAGCGGCAAGGGATTGCTGTTCCAGAGGAGCTATCAATTGTAGGATATGATAACATCACTCTTGCTGAATATGTTCAACCGCAGTTATCAACGGTTGAACAAAATAAATACCAAATTGGGTTTAAAGCAGCCAAACTGCTTATTGATATGTTAGAAGGAAATAAAGCAAATAGAAAAGTCATTTTAGATAATCAGCTAATTATTAGAAATACAACGGCTGAGCCGAAATGATTTTTTTTATAGAAAAACCGAAACGTTTCGGACTATAAGGTTGAACGTTTTGGTGGATGCTACAGTCGGAGGGGAAAAGTATGAACTATAGAGTAATTAAAGAAAATGATTTGTTTTTGTTAACGGATGAAAAAGGAAACATCCCATTAAACCACCCGTATGGACCGGGATTATATACGAAAGATACAAGGTTTTTAAGTAAGTTGGATTTGAGAATTAACGGAGCTGAGCCGATTCTTCTTTCATCTGAAGCTGATGAAAATTATGTAGCAGAGATGATTTTAACAAACCCTCACTTAGAAGAGAATGGCGAGGTTGAACTTTGGCGGGAATCAATTGAACTAAAAAGAAAACGCTTCATATACGGTGGAGTTTGTTATGAAGTCATTACAGCTAAAAATTACAATCCGAAGCCTGCAACATTTGATGTCAGCCTTCATGTAGATGCTGATTTCAGTGACATGTTCATTGTTAGAGGATTTCAAAACGGAGACCTTGGTAGCAAAGGAGAAACAATCGTTGATGAGAATACCCTCACTTTTACATATATGGGCGCTGATCACATTCATCGTAAGTCTATTGTTTCTTGGGATGAAAAAGCAACGAAAGTAACTGAAGTTGGAGATATTCACTTCGTACTTTCGCTAGATCATCAAGAAGAAAAAACAATTGTATTTACATTTTCTCCTGAAACAGGTGACGAAAAGCTAGTTGTTTATAATCATGAAGAAGCTCTTTCTAAGTTGAAGTCATCGTATGAGTCATGGAAAGAGGAAACAACAAAGGTTGAATCAGACCATCCGATATTCCAACGCTTATTGAAAAGAGGAATTGGAGACTTGCGTGTGTTATTAACGGACCTTGGTTATGGGCAATTCCCTGTTGCGGGTCTTCCGTGGTTTGGGGTTCCGTTTGGCCGAGATAGTTTAATAGCGGCTCTGCAAATGCTGCCGTTTAATCCTAAGGTTGCCAAAGGTACGTTGTTAACGATGGCAGCAAAACAGGGTGAGAAAAAGGATAGTTGGAGAGATGAAGAGCCAGGGAAGATTATGCATGAAATTCGCTTTGGAGAATTGGCGAATACAAATCAAATTCCTTTCGCTCCTTATTATGGAACCATTGATGCTACGCCGCTTTTCTTAGTTCTATTAAGTGAATATGTAAAGTGGACAGGTGATGTTGAACTATTTAAAGAGCTTGAAGGTAATGTTGAACGTGCTCTTACATGGATTGATCAATATGGCGACCGAGACGGAGACCTTTTTGTTGAATATCATCAAGAAGCTTCGAAAGGAATTGCGAATCAAGGATGGAAGGATTCTGGAGATTCAATCGTCCATCGAGATGGAAACTTCGGAGAAACTCCAATTGCATTATCTGAAGTTCAAGGGTATGTGTTCCAAGCGAAAAAGGGAATCGCGGAAATTTATCAAGTACTTGGAAATGAAAAAGCCTCTGACCGACTTAGCGACGAAGCATCTACATTACAAGAAAAATTTGAAGCAGAATTTTGGATGGAAGATGTGCAGTTCTACGCGTTGGCGCTTGATAAACATAAGAATCAAGTTGGAACGATTACGTCGAACCCTGGTCATGTTTTATTTGCTGAAATGTTAGATGAAAACAAAGCGGAAATCGTAAGTAATATGCTTACTTCAGACAAAATGTTTTCAGGTTATGGCATTCGTACGATGGGGAAAGACGAAGCCGGTTATAATCCGATGAGTTATCATAACGGGACGGTTTGGCCGCATGATAATAGCTTGATTATTCTTGGTATGAGTAAGACGAACAATCAAGGTCATGCAGCGACAGTGATGAATGGGTTGATCAACTCTGCTGATACGTTTGAATATGATCGCCTGCCAGAATTGTTTTGTGGATACGATGCAGTTGGCAAAGCGGTGAAATATCCTGTTGCATGTTCCCCGCAAGCATGGGCTGCAGGAACACCAATGGTATTTGTGCAAGCGATGCTTGGGTTATTCCCGAGTTGCTTGAAAAAACAAATCAATGTAAATCCTCGTTTGCCAGAGGGAATGAATGAATTACAAATCGATAACATGAGAATTGGAGAAGGGACTCTTTCTCTTCGCGTTAAAAAGGAAAATGATTTGTTTACACTTGAGATTCTTCAAAATACAACGGGTTGTGACGTGATCGGAAGCAAGGAAGGTCAGATTAATTAATCTAAAGTGAGGGGACTTTTATATGAAAAAATGGATGAGATCAATTGGACTAACTAGTGTACTTGTAGCAGGTAGTTTGCTAGCAGCTTGCTCATCAGGAGATAGTGGTACAGATAATGGTGAGAACGGTTCTGCGGATGATGTGGTGGAGATCACATTAAGTGGATGGGGGTCTTCACCGGCAGAGCAACGTATTTTTGAAGATATAATTGCAACGTTTGAAGAGAATCACCCTCATATTTCCGTAAATGTTGATATCGTGGCAGATCAATATATGGACGTTCTTCGGACGAGATTAATTGGTGGTAATGCAGCAGATGTTTTCTTTCTAGAGGCATTTGAGGCACCGGCTTTAATGGAAACTGGGGTATTAGAGCCGTTAGATGATTATATAACAGATGAGTTTAATGTTAACGATTTTGAGGCACCGTTGATCGATGCGTTTACGCAAAATGGCACACTTTATGGATTGCCAAAGGATACATCGACGTTAGCGCTTTTCTACAATGAAGATATGTTTGAAGAGGCAGGTCTTGAAGGTCCACCGGAAACATGGGAAGAGCTTGAAGATTATGCAGAAATTTTAACAGAGTCTACAGGACAATATGGTTTTGGGGTTGTAGCAGATTTAGCACGTCTTATGTTTATTGCAGAAGCCAAAGGTGGCAGCGTAACGCAAGACAATCTAGCTAGCTTTAGTGATCCTAAAGTCGTAGAAGCATTGCAACCACTTATTGAGATGAAGCAGAGTGAAATTGCTGGGGCACCTAGTGATGTTGGTGCTGATTGGGGTGGAGAAATGTTCGGTCAAGGTCGAACAGCAATGATGTTTGAAGGGAACTGGACAATCTCATTTTTAGAAGAAACATTTCCGAACCTTAATTGGAATACGGCAGAAATTCCAACGATTGATGGAGTAAACGGATCGATGGCGTATACGGTTGCTTATGTTATGAATAAAGACTCCGAGAAAAAGGAAGCAGCTTGGGAACTTATTTCTTGGTTAACAGGGCCAGAAGGAATGGAACTTTGGGCAGGAGCCGGCTTCGCCTTTCCGACTCGTACGTCCGTATCAGATGAATTAGGCTTATTCGATGATGAAATCAGAGGTCCATTTGCAAAAGCTACAGGTTACGCAACAGTTTGGGCGGATGATACAAACTTACCAATTATCTATAATAACTTTAACAATGAGTTCTTAAGTGCATTTTTGGGACAGCGTCCGCTTGATGAAGCGTTAGAAGAGGCAGAGAGTGTTGCAAACAGAGAAATTGAAGATTAATAAGGTAAGGGAGAACTCTCTCCCTTCCCCTTGTTTTTGCAAGGAAAGGAGATATACGATATGGCTAAGCAAGACAGCAATTCTCCAACAATGATAAAGGAAGCGGGCAAGAGATATGGGATGGATTATTCTAAACGAGCATTAAGAGAAGCAGGACAAGGTTATGCGTTTATGGCACCGACATTGCTTGTCATTGGTGTATTTGTCTTACTCCCTATATTATATGCAGTCTTTTTATCGTTTCACCGTGTCCAGCTATTAGGAGGAACTAGTTTCGAATTTGTTGGGCTTAGTAACTTTGTTAGAATATCAGATGATTACAGGGCTGGAATTGCCCTATGGAATACCTTCAAATATGTGATTATTGTTGTTCCGGCACAGACGATGTTAGCCCTGTTTTTAGCGGCGACGTTAAATGCTGGTATGAAAGGGGAGAAGTTTTTTCGCATTATCTACTTCTTACCGACTTTAACCTCCTCTGCTGTTTTAACGTTAATTTTTATGTGGATGTACAATCAGGAAGGAGCATTTAACCAAATGCTTGCATTCCTTGGGTTACCTACTTATAACTGGTTGAATGACCCATCTGTTGCTTTAACAGCAATCATGATTATGAATATTTGGGCAACGGCACCGTTTTTTATGGTGATCTACTTAGCAGCTCTTCAAGATATACCAGATTCTTTATATGAAGCAGCTGAACTTGATGGAGCTGGTCCGATTCAAAAGTTTTGGCATGTAACAGTTCCACTGTTGCGACCGGTGACGTCTTTTGCGATTATTATGGGGATAATTGGGACCTTTCAATTATTTGATCAATCGTATATTTTCTCTGGAGGTTCTGGTGGGCCGAGTAACTCGACGCTTACAGTTGTCTTACTCATCTATCAATATGCGTTTGATTCAGCAGGAAGAATGGGTTATGCTGCAGCGTTAGCATTCGGATTAGCTTTTATCATATTAACTGCGACTTTATTACAACGGAAGTTATCAAAAGAGGAAACATTCTATTAAGAGTCAAGGTATGAAAATGTATTTGTTCGGCTTAATCCGAATGGAGTAAGGAGGATCAATCATGGTGAAAAAGTTAGGGGTAGGTAAAACCGTTGTCTATACGATTTTAGTTACGTATGCGGTTGTTACATTATTCCCATTTTTGTGGGCGTTATCTTCATCATTCAAATCGTTAGAAGAAATCTTGACCCATAATATGAATCTCATTCCAAGAGATTTTACCCTGGAAAATTTTCGATTTATTATTGCAGAACAGCCGATGTTTTTGCGCTGGTTATTTAATAGTGTATTTGTTGCTGTTATTGGAACCGTTTTGAATTTATTGTTTAACTCGATGGCTGGTTATGCGTTAGCACGTCTCAGTTTTCCAGGAAAGAAGAGTTTATTTATTTGTATATTAGCTGTACTGATGATTCCTGGTCAGGTGACAATGATCCCGAATTATTTGATTTTGAATCATTTAGGGTGGTTGAATACGTATCATGGCTTAATTATCCCGGCGATGGTAAATGCAACATTTATTTTTATGATGCGTCAATTCTTTCTTAACTTCCCGAAAGAATTGGAAGAAGCAGCGGCTTTAGATGGGCTATCACGGTTTGGGACATTTTTCCGAATTGTTCTGCCTATGGCAAAGCCCGCATTGGCAGCGCAAGCAATTTTTGTCTTCATGGCATCATGGAATGATTTTATGCGACCGTTGATCATTATGTCAGATGCCGCAATGTATACGTTGCCAGTGGGATTAAATCAGTTTAAAGGCCAATATATTACGCAGTGGAATTATATTATGGCGGCATCCATGGTCTTTACCTTGCCTATTCTCGTTATCTATGCTTTCTTTAGTCGATACTTCCTTAAGGGGATTTCGTTTAAAGGGGATAAGTAGAGGTTGGGATTTAGGCAATGTAATATCTATTAATGAAGCGGCTTTCTCATTAGAGAGGTCGTTTTGTTTTTAGGAGGATAAGTTACCCTCTAATGATTGTAATTGAGGTGATCTATCTGAATATTTATGCTCTTTTTAAATTTGAGCCTTGATGGCTTGTGACGAATATGTTATGATCAAAACAAATCTAAAGGCTATGTGTAACTGGCGAAACGCGGATCACCGCGAGGGAGCACATAGTGTCGTTAGCCGTTCGCCTGGGCAGAGGTAAGGGAATTTTTTTATCCCTTGCCTCTTTCTGCTTTGAAAGGGGATAGTCCAAACAAAAAAACGATATCCTAATTCAAAGAACATAACTGTTAAGAAGTATTATTAAAATAGAAATAGAAACAGACAAAAAGGAGAGAATAAAATGAGCACAACAACATTAGAAAAAGTAAAAACAATCAAAACATTAAATAATATTGCAGAAAGTGGACTAAAGGTTTTTAGAGATGACTATAATCTCGACAATGATAGCGAAAATCCGGATGCGGTTCTTGTGCGTAGTTTTAATATGCATTCACTTGAATTTGGCAATAATTTAAAAGCAATTGCTCGAGCTGGAGCGGGTGTCAACAATATTCCGGTTGATAAGTGCACAGAGCAAGGAATTGTTGTTTTTAATACACCAGGTGCGAACGCAAATGCGGTAAAAGAGCTTGTATTAACGACATTAATGGCGTCATCTCGTAACCTTTTTGCTGGTGTGGAATGGGCAAAGTCTTTAGAAGGTGAAGGCGATCAGGTTCCTAAGCTTGTAGAAGCAGGTAAGAAACAATTTGTTGGGAAAGAAATTAAAGGAAAAACGTTAGGTGTTATTGGGTTAGGTGCGATCGGTGCACTTGTAGCGAATGATGCGCTTGACTTAGATATGGATGTCATTGGGTTTGATCCATTCATTTCTGTTAATACTGCTTGGAACTTATCTCGTAACGTGAAACGTGCCATGTCAATTGAAGAGTTATTTGCAAACTCTGATTATATTACCGTTCATGTTCCGTTAACGGATGATACGAAAGGTATGTTCAACGAAGTTACATTCAGCATCATGAAAGAAGGCGTTCAAATTTTGAACTTCTCACGTGATGGCCTTGTGAATGAAAAGGATATTGAAGCTGCGCTTGAAAGTGGAAAAGTCGGTAAGTATATTACAGACTTCCCGAATGAAAATGTGTTGAAAATGAAAAATGCTGTGCCGATTCCGCATCTTGGTGCTTCTACACAAGAATCAGAAGAAAACTGTGCGATCATGGCAGCTCGCCAAGTGAAGGAATTTTTAGAAACGGGAAATATCAAAAACTCAGTCAACTTTCCAAATGCTAGTCTGCCGTATACAGGAAAGCGTCGTGTAGCTGCATTCCATAAAAATGTTCCGAATATGGTTGGACAGATCACATCAGCGATCTCAGATTATCAATTAAACATTGCTGATATGGTGAACAGAAGCCGCGGAGATTACGCTTATACAATGATCGACATTGAAGATAAAGTAAATGGCGATGTGATCCCTGGTTTAGTTGAGAAGATTAATGAAATAGAGGGAATTGTTACAACGCGTGTAATTTAATATTATATGTATCTGGACGAAACGGGCGGTGATGACATCGCTCGTTTTTTGTGTGGGTAAAGTGACTATTCGGAGTTTTTTAGAATCTACAAACTAAAGTGTGAGAGATGTTACAGACTTATTTTGAATAGGCCTTTAGAGTTGAAACTGGACATCAATTTCATTACTTTACAAATTAGAGTAGGAGAGGGGAACGAAATGAAGGATGAATTAACGATTGGTGGGGTTACATTAACTAGCCGTCTTTTTATCGGGACGGGTAAATTTCATCATAATAATTTGATACCTGCTGTCGCGAAAAGCTCAATGGCTGAGGTCATTACAGTTGCCATGCGTCGGGTTGATCTTCATTCAACAGAAGAGAATATTATAAATTTCATTCCAAAAAACATGATTTTACTTCCAAACACTTCGGGGGCAAGAACAGCGGAAGAAGCTGTTCGTATCGCAAGGTTATCTAGGGCAGCAGGGCTTGGGAATTGGGTGAAAATCGAAGTGATTCCAGACCAAAAATATTTACTTCCAGATAATTATGAAACATTAAAAGCAACGGAAAGTTTAGTGAAGGAAGGGTTTATTGTTTTGCCTTATATGAATCCAGATTTGGTCGTCGCGAAACAGTTAGAGGAAGTGGGAGCGGCTGCAGTTATGCCTCTTGGTTCACCTATTGGCTCTAACCGAGGGTTTCGAACGAAGGAGTTAGTCCGAATTATGATTGCGGAAAGTAGAGTTCCAATTGTGGTAGATGCAGGGATCGGTAAACCTTCTGAAGCGTGTGAAGCAATGGAGTTAGGGGCAGATGCAGTCTTAGTTAATACGGCTATTGCCACATCCAACGATCCAGTTACAATGGCAGGAGCCTTTGCAAATAGTGTAAGAGCAGGGAGAGTTGCTTATTTAAGTGGGCTGGGAGAGACTACGTTAGAAGCTAGAGCTTCATCGCCTTTAACAGGATTTTTAGGTTGAGGTAGCATAGCGACATAATGTGATTGAAGGAGGGGATGCGAGAGTGAGTTTTTATCACGTTTATCAAGAGTTAAAAGAGCTCGACTTGGAAGGCTTTCTTGATTCGGTAACTAACAATGATGTAAAAAGGGTTCTACATAAAGAAGTGTTAAATAAAGAAGATTTCTTGAAGCTTTTATCACCTGCTGCGGGGGAGAACTTAGAAGTGCTTGCTCAAAAAGCTCATAGAGTAACAGTTCAACACTTTGGAAAAACAATCCAGTTATTTGACCCAATCTACATTTCTGATTACTGCGTGAACCATTGTACGTATTGTAGCTTTAATGTAACGAATCAATTTAAGCGCCAGCAACTTACCATGGAGGGAATTGAGAGGGAAGCAAAAAAAATAGCAGGAACAGGAATCAAACATGTTTTAATTTTAACAGGGGAGTCGAGAAGGCACTCCTCTATGTCTTACATGAAGGATACCGTTGCAGTGCTCAGGAAATATTTCGAATCTATCTCAATTGAAATTAATCCACTAGAAACAGAAGAATATAAAGAACTAAAAGAAGTTGGTGTGGATGGGGTTACCGTGTACCAAGAAGTTTACAATGAGGATATTTACCAAGATTTTCACGTGAAAGGGCCAAAGCGTAATTACCGTTACCGTCTTGATACTCCTGAAAGAGGTTGCTTGGCAGGACTTCGTAGTGTGAATATCGGTGCATTGTTGGGTTTAGATAATTGGAGAAAGGAAGTATTCTTTACAGGGATGCATGCTAACTATCTACAAACGAAATACATAGGAACAGAGATTGGGGTATCACTCCCTAGAATTCGGCCTAACTTAGGGAGTTTTTCGTCGAGATCTAAAGTAAATGATAGATCCTTTGTTCAGAGTTTAATGGCTTTACGCCTATTTCTCCCGCGATCGGCTATTACTCTTTCTACAAGAGAGAGCCCTGATTTAAGAGATCATTTAATCCCGCTTGGAGTGACAAGGATGTCTGCAGGTGCATCCACAGAGGTTGGTGGTTACTCTCTTGAAGTGGAGGGGACAAATCAATTTGAGATTTCTGATAAACGTAGTGTAAAGGAAATATGCAAGGCTCTGTATGAAAAAGACTACCAACCTGTTTTTAAAGATTGGAATCAACTTTAATGGTATAAAGAAAGGCGAAAGCTTAAAATTCCAAGCTTTCGCCTATTATAATATGTTACGTCAGGTCTACTAAAATAAAACATTGGTCATCACTTTTCGTATACATTTTAATTTCGTTTGAAAGTAACTGTTTCATTTTTTCTTTTAGGTTCGCGTTAGACATCGATTGGTTGTCCCTTAATAAGTTGTTTAATTGATCAGGGCCGAGTGGGTCCGTGACGCCATCTGTATATAGGAGCAGTCTTCCTCCATCTGTATAGGGGAGGGTGTTGGTTTTAAAGACAAGCCCCTCAAACGTTCCAAGAGGAGGCATTTTAGAATAGAGTTCATGTAGTTCTCCGTTTGAATCCAGCCAAAGAGCAGGTGGGTGGCCAGCATTAATATAATCGATCTTTTTCTCTTTTGTATCAATTAATAGATTGATAGCAGTACAGTAATGCCATGCTTCCTTGTTGTTTTGAAACAAGCGGTGAAGATAGTTATCGAGTTCCTTCATTACTGCCTCCGTGTTTACTCCTTTAGAAATAAGTCGTTGGAACAAGGAGTGAAGTGACATCGTAATCAATGCAGAAGAAATGCCATGCCCCATAACATCAAGTAAAATAATGCCATAGCGATGTTGATCTAGTTGATAAAACCCGTAAATATCACCTGATAATTCATTAGAAGCTTCATAGAATGATTCTATTTTTATTTGATCGTTGACAATTGGTTCGGTTAGTGAAGTTTCTTGAATCTTTCTTGCGAGTTCGAGTTCTTTCGTTGTATTTAATTTGTATGCTTGATTTTGTTTGTTTAGTTCAAGGAGTTCTTCTTGTTTGCTCTTTAAATCTTTAAGTGCAGCTTCTAATTCTGCATTTGCTTTCTCTTTGGCAAGTAATGCTGATTCAGCCTCTTTCTTTGCTAAAAGAAGTTCATTTTCATATTCACTTCTCTTGTGCATAGGAAACAGAACACAATCTATTTCATTTTTTTTATTTCTGTTCCTAGGAAGGGCATTTATGATGACGGGTATTTCTTCGCCGCTACTAGATAATAAGGATGTATGCATTTCCTCTATCTTTTTTTCTAATTTCACAAGTGGAACAAAATAGAGCTGATAAAAGAGTTGGGCAGGGACCGTCAAAATGGTATTTATATGCTCTCCATTTAGTTGATCGAGCCTGTAATCAAGTAGGTTAAGTAACGTCTGATTCATTACAAGAATTCTGCCATCTTCTGATAGAGTTAGAAAGCCGCATGGTGCATTATTCAAATGTTCATCCATTACATAAGGTCACCTCTATCGGTATGTCGTTCCATATGTAGAGCTTTATTTAAATATCGATCAATTAATTGTACTGTTTCCTCAGGATGGCTCATATGAGGACAATGTCCGGTTGCTTCCATCTTTATTAGTGTGCTAGAAGGAAGGTGTTGGTAGAGATACTCACCAACTACGGACGGAGCAATAATGTCGTCTGAGCATTGTAATATAAGGGATGGTACAGTAACGTTTGGCAAATCCTTTCGGTTGTCCGTGAAAAAAGTCGCTTCTGCAAATTGTCGAGCGATAATTGGATCAGTAGAACAAAATCGATCTTCTAGCTCTTTTTTGATTTCTGGGCGATCTGTATTGTTCATTAATGTCCCTGCAAAAAGGGTTGTCCAGCCTATATAATTTTTCTCCATCATGTCTATTAAGCCCGTTAGTTGTTCTTTCTCAAAACCTCCGTAATAATGGGGAAGGTCATTTAAATAACATGGAGAGGGGCCGAGCATAATGAGGTCAGAGAAGTACTCAGGGTGTTTTAGTGATGCTAGCATACCGATCATACTGCCAACAGAATGTCCGACCAAAATAGTATCTTTTAAGTCTAATGCAGAACATACATCTAGTACGTCTTGTGCATAGCCATTAAGAGTGCTATATCGATTTAAATCATAAGCGTGTAAATCAGAGTTCCCTGAACCTACATAGTCAAATAAGATAATTTTATAGTCTTCCTCGAAGGCTTTCGCTACTGAGTGCCATACGCTCTGATCACATCCGAAGCCAGGTGCAAATAGCAACGTTCGTGTTCCGTTTCCGCTTATCTTAATATTATTCCGTTTTATTATATACCGGTTCATAATGACTCCTTTTAGTTTAGAACTGTCTTTTTGGTAATATTAAATATCATAACATTTAACGTGTTCTATGTGTTGTCTTTGTTAAATGCTTTCGGTAAATACTAAAATAGTTCTACGTTGTAGTTAGGGTTATATGGAAAAAAGGGCTCAAGTTTTTTGTTTTATCTAATATATGATTTTAAATTTTCATCTAAAGGTGATAAGGGTTGTTCCAATGGTCTAATCGTAACCTATTGGGGACAACCCTATTTCATTTACTTGTGGTTGATCTTATTTTGTTTTAAACCGGCTTACTTCAGAGAGGGGTGCTTGGGCTGTAAGGACAAGGTTGTTGATAGAAGTAACAATTTTTTTGCATTTTAGCAGATTGGATCTCTGACGATCGGGCTACGCGCTGAACATTTTCAGCGTTTTGAATAGAAATGGTTTTAATTCCTTCTTATAGTAGCAGCAATCTCTTGTATATTTTTATTAATTTAAAAGGGGAGGTTTATTTTTGTATGTAGTTTGGGGTCAATTTTTTAATTGCTTATCTCGAAAAGTTATGGTAAATTATTAAACCTAACCGCGAAAAAAATTAAAAATAAGTATTGCGCGGAATGATTAATCGTGATATATTATTTCTTGTCGCCGCGAAAGAGTAATTGGTTTGTGGTTGGTTGCGAAAATAACTTACAAAATAAGTTGTTGCGCAGAATGATTTTGTACGTTATAATAATTCTTGTCGCTGATGAATAGCGGCGGACGAGTTCTTTGAAAACTGAACAAAAGCCAAGCGGAATAGAGATACATGATATCTCAGGGATTTTTAAAAAAATCCCGTCATTAATTTTTTGAGCTAATCAAACACTTTTATGGAGAGTTTGATCCTGGCTCAGGACGAACGCTGGCGGCGTGCCTAATACATG
>NZ_JAWRVK010000056.1:0-24307 GCF_036663575.1 Halalkalibacter flavus | reverse complement strand
GAGGGATGAAGACCTTTTTTCATCATGAGGAAGAGAGGAAAGTCCAACATAGGAGGGATGAAGACCTTTTTTCATCATGAGGAAGAGAGGAAAGTCCAACATAGGAGGGATGAAGACCTTTTTTCATCACGAGGAAGAGAGGAAAGTCCATCATAGGAAGGATGAAGACCTTTTTCAACTTGAGGAGGGAGGTTTATCCTTCATACATAGGAAAGGGATCGATGTTCCCTTCTTTATTATTAGTGTTGTTAACCCCATCCATTATTTTTGTTTATATTATAGGAAAACAAGTCCAACCCCCTATCGTCCAAAACCCCAAATAACTTATTCGATTCCCAATCTAGAAAAGTTGACAAGAACTTGATGCTTCATCCTTCTTTTTCTTTTGATTTCTTTGTTCTAATCCCCTATCTAATCTCATAGTAGTGATGTAGAAGCTCCTTTACATTACAGCAATGGACAAATTTTGAGATGTACAAGCTATCTACACGAGGAGAAGGGATGGGCTTATGAAAAGAAATCACTTTCGTAGTTTTACAATTAATCGGACGAGCCTAAAGCGTTTAATAACTATGACCATTATAGGCATTATGGCTTTGTTTATTTTTACAGGAATGCTAACGTCGTTTGAACCTGGATATGGACTAGCCTCCAATCAAATACATGAATGGGCAAATAATATTAGTGGCGAGGATTTTGTTCATGTCTTAGGTATGGAAAATAAATTATTTACTCAGGCCTTGCCAGAAGGTAGTGAGCCTCCTAGTTTATCGAATATCGCTTTTCAAGTAGCTACAAGCATTAATCCAGATGATCCTCGAAGTTTACTGGGAAGGGAATTACCTGGATTTGCTTTATTTGACGGGCAGATCATTGTTGCAGGGGAAGGGATGGATTATACAACTTTACCAGTTGAATCAGCTCCGCCAATGGATGTCATGATGGCTGAGAGGGAAGCAACTCAAGAAAGTTTAGCTCAATTAGAAGAGATGGAAAAAGAAGCCCAACAAACACAAGGTGCTACAAATGGAGAGAAAATTGTTCATATCATTCACTCTCATAACACAGAATCGTTCTTACCTGAATTAGAAACTAATGTTCCTAACGAGGCGTTTCATAGGCAAATTAATATAACGTTAGTCGGTGAAAGGCTATCACAAGAGCTTGAAAAAAGGGGAATTGGTGTAGAGGTTGAAGAGAGGGATATTCAAGAAAACTTGGTTGGTAGAGGCTGGCAGTATTCACAGTCCTATGACGCCTCTCGAGAATTTGTGAAAGAAGCAATGGCTAACAACGAAAATTTAAAGTTTTTCTTTGATTTACACAGGGACACGATTCCTAGGGATAAGACAACTGTTACAATCAATGGTGAGGAATTTGCCCGTACAGTCTTTGTTATCGGAGGAAATCATGGGAATTATGAACAAAATATGCAATTGGCTAAAGAACTACATGGGTTGTTAGAAGAAAAGTACCCAGGTTTAAGTAGGGGTGTAATCTTTAAAGATGGTCCGCGCACAAACGGTAGATTTAATCAAGACCTTTCTACCAATTCGGTCCTAATTGAAATGGGTGGAATCTATAATAGTTTAGAAGAAACATATCGATCAGCAGAAGCAGTTGCAGAAGTATTCTCAGAATTTTATTTTAGTAGCGAAGCAGTAAATTCTCAGTAATAGGAGGAGATAATAGTGAAAAAATTACTTATGAGAGTTTCTCTAATTAGTATACTCCTATTGCTTGGTGCACTGTTTGGTGTTCAATTAATGAACGAAGAGCTTGGAATCTCACAACCTATTCCTCTCCAAGTAGAGAAGGAAGAAGCTAGCCCTAGCCCTACAAGAAATGTAAATGAACAACCAATGACTAAAAACGAATTAGTGGAAAAAAGGCAGTCAGTGGAAGAGGTAGGAAGGTTTAACTTTTTCTCCGACCTTGGAAACCATATAGCTGCAGGATTGAATTATGTCAGTCGAGCAGTTTTGTCACAAATCATGTCTTTTGTTGATAATGTTCTTAATGGATAGCGAAGTACTAAGGTAATGGGAGATATCGCAGGCGACATCTCCTTTTTACGTTAAATGAATCACCGATTGTTGGAGCCCAAGATGTCCCAATAATTACTTGGAGAATAAAGAGGACAAAATGATTAATCAAATCCGTGAGCGGTTGTTGGAACTCCAGACCCATATCCCGCTATAGGTGCTTCGCAATCACTATAGCATGCATCATACTCATAGTCTGTAGCTGGTGTTGCAGTTGTACTGAAACCCAATTCTGCTGCCGGAGATGATGCAGCCTCCGTACCTGCTCCAGTTATTGCTCCCCCATAAAATAACATGTTAGTCAAACCACCTTTTTAAGAAGATACTTTCAATGTATGCAAATAAATACTATGTGAGAGAGCTATAAGCGTAAAATGTTATAGGATTGAGCCCAATTATTGGGTGATCTTCATCTAGAAGTTTCACGATTTGACATGAAGTTTTGTTGCCTGACACTTAAACGATTGGTATAATTAAAAATAGTGTACTTGTACGAGAATGTAGGAGTGATCATGTCATGAACAAAGAACAAAGGCTAGCACGTCAGGCGAAGATACGAAATTTTTCTATCATTGCCCATATAGACCACGGGAAGTCGACGCTTGCTGACCGTATTTTAGAAAAAACGGGAGCACTTACTGAACGTGAAATGAAAGAACAAACGCTCGATGCGATGGATTTGGAGAGAGAGCGCGGAATTACAATTAAACTTAACGCTGTTCAGCTTACTTACAAAGCTAAAGACGGCGAAGAATATATTTTTCATTTAATTGATACACCAGGACACGTAGATTTCACGTATGAAGTGTCACGAAGTTTGGCTGCGTGTGAAGGGGCTTTACTCATTGTAGATGCGGCTCAAGGAATTGAAGCACAGACGCTTGCAAATGTATATTTAGCACTAGATAATGACTTGGAGATTTTGCCGGTTATTAATAAAATTGACTTGCCTAGTGCTGAGCCTGATCGAGTGAAGCAGGAGGTTGAAGATGTTATCGGATTGGATACATCTGAAGCGGTATTAGCTTCTGCTAAGAACGGAATTGGGATTGAAGAAATATTAGAACAAGTAGTGGAGAAAGTTCCAGCGCCACAAGGTGACCCTGAAGCACCGTTAAAAGCACTAATCTTTGACTCACTTTATGATTCTTATCGTGGGGTAGTTGCGTATATTCGTATTGTTGAAGGTACAGTTAAGCCTGGCCAAAAAATTAGGATGATGGCAACAGGAAAAGAGTTTGAAGTAAATGAGATTGGTGTATTCACACCTAAAGCGGAAAAACGTGATGAACTGACTGTTGGAGATGTAGGATTCTTATCGGCAGCGATTAAAAATGTAGGCGATACTCGTGTGGGTGATACGATTACAAGCGCTGCAAATCCTGCACCTGAGCCTTTGCCTGGTTACCGTCGTATGAATCCGATGGTGTACTGTGGATTGTACCCAATTGACACAAATGAATACAATGATTTACGAGAAGCATTAGAGCGTCTTGAGCTAAATGATGCATCGTTGCAATATGAGCCTGAAACATCACAAGCATTAGGATTTGGTTTCCGCTGTGGTTTCTTAGGGTTGCTTCATATGGAAATTATTCAAGAGCGAATTGAGCGCGAATTTGGTATTACATTAATTACGACGGCTCCAAGTGTTATTTATCGAGTGAAGACAACAAATGGGGAAGAAATAAGAATTGATAATCCATCAAACATGCCAGATGCTCAGAAGATCGATGATGTCGAAGAGCCTTATGTAAAAGCACAAATTATGGTGCCAAACGATTTCGTAGGATCTGTCATGGAACTTTGCCAAGGTAAGCGCGGAATTTTCATTGATATGCAATATCTTGATGCGAATCGTGTACAAATCGTTTATGAAATTCCGTTGTCAGAAATTGTTTATGATTTCTTTGATCAATTGAAGTCTAATACAAAAGGTTATGCATCTTTTGATTATGAATTAATCGGGTATAAATCATCTAGACTTGTAAAAATGGACATTCTTTTAAATGGGGAAACAGTGGATGCCTTATCGGTAATTGTTCATCGTGATTTTGCATATGAACGTGGAAAAGTCATTGTTGAAAAATTAAAAGAATTAATCCCACGTCAACAATTTGAAGTGCCAGTTCAAGCGAGTATTGGCCAAAAGATTATTGCTCGTTCAACGATTAAAGCCATTCGTAAAAACGTACTTGCTAAATGTTACGGGGGAGATATCTCACGTAAACGTAAGCTACTTGAAAAGCAAAAAGAAGGTAAGAAGCGGATGAAATCAGTTGGGAACGTAGAGGTACCACAAGAAGCGTTTATGGCTGTTCTTCGAATGGATGATTAACAAACAACATGAACCGCAGGATTTCTTCCTGCGGTTTTGTCTATTAGAGGAGGAAGCAATTTGGTTACAGCTGCATATGTCCATATCCCGTTTTGTGAGCATATATGTCATTATTGCGATTTCAATAAAGTTTTTTTGAAAAATCAGCCGGTAGATGAATATATAGAAGCATTATTAAAAGAAATGAAACGAACAATGAAAGATACACCTGCATCAAGCTTGAAGACAGTTTATATAGGTGGTGGCACGCCGACAGCACTCTCGGCAGTGCAGCTGAATACTCTTTTAAAAGGAATGAAAGAAGTCCTTCCTTTAGATGACATTGAAGAATATACGATTGAAGTTAATCCCGATAGTATACAAGAGGAAAAGCTTGCCGTAATAAAAGAAAATGGGGTTAACCGACTTAGCATTGGTGTCCAAACCTTTAATGAATCATTACTTAAAGAGATTGGCCGAACCCATACGAAATCGAGTGTGGAAGATGCAATTAAAAGAAGTCGCCAAGCAGGCTTTACTAATATCTCCATAGATTTGATGTTTGGTTTACCGGGTCAACACCCAGCTCATTTTATCGAAACGATTAATAAAGCAATAAATTTAGAGATAGAACATATTTCAGCATACTCCTTAAAGGTTGAGGAAAAGACCGTGTTTTTCAATCGACAACGTCAAGGGAAGCTAACATTGCCTCCAGAAGAAGACGAAGTCATTATGTATGAGCAATTGTTAAAACGTACTCAGGAAGCTGAGTTCTTCCAATATGAAATTAGTAATTTCGCAAAAAAAGGATATGAAAGCAAGCATAACCTAGTGTACTGGAACAATGAAGAATACTATGGCTTTGGTGCAGGTGCTCACGGTTACGTGAACGGAATCAGATATCAAAATCATGGACCTATTCCAAAATATTTAAAGGCAGTAGAACAAGGTGCCTTACCGACTCTACATTCGCACAAAGTTAGTCTTATCGAGCGAATTGAAGAAGCAATGTTTATGGGGCTTCGAAAACGAGAAGGAGTCAATATAGACCACTTTGAACAACGGTATGGACGGTCGCTTCTTGATAGTTTCGCGCCACAGATTAAACTCCTAAAGGAACGGGGGTTAGTGATGATTCATGATGGAGCAATCCAATTGACAGAGGAAGGGCTACTCCTTGGTAATGAAGTGTTTGAACAGTTTATTGCTGTACTTGAATCTTGAAAAGAGTTACTTATGAAATAATACTTGTTCTTCATAGATAATTGAAGTTTATTTATTGACAAAAGCCTACCTATTTGGTACTTTATCATTAGATTTAGCACTCGAATGCAGTGAGTGCTAACAGAGGTGATGAGGGGATGTTAACAGATAGGCAATTGTTAATTCTGCATGCTATTGTTGATGATTATATCCGTTCTGCAGAGCCAGTTGGCTCACGAAGCATCTCCAAAAGAGATGATATTACGTTTAGTCCTGCGACGATTCGTAATGATATGGCTGATTTAGAGGAATTAGGTTTTTTAGAGAAACCTCATAGTTCAGCTGGACGAATCCCATCACAAAAGGGCTATCGTTATTATGTCGATAACCTTCTGATGCCTCATCATTTAACGGCTGATGAAGAGCTTGATATCCGTTCTATTTTTAACGAACGAATTCAAGAAGTTGAAGCGGTCATTCAACATTCTGCTCGGGTACTTTCGAATATGACTAGTTATATTTCCCTTGTGCTGGGGCCTGAAATGTTTGAAACTACGCTTAGGAATATTCAAATCATTCCACTAAGTAAGGGATCTGCAATCCTGATTCTCGTAACAGATACCGGTCATGTTGAAAATCAAACGATCGCTGTACCAGAGTCAATTGAAGCTTCTGATCTTGAACGGACAGTCAATATATTGAATGAGCGTTTGATGGGAGTACCCCTTTATAAGCTTAGAGATAAGGTGCATACAGAAGTGGGGAATGTGCTTCGTAATCACATTAAGGATTATGAACATGTTTTGAAGATGCTAGCTCCTTCTTTAGACGTTGAGAAACCAGAGAAAGTCTTCTACAGTGGCAAAACCAATATTTTGTCGCAACCTGAATTTAGAGATATTGATAAAGTTCGTATGCTTCTTAATATGCTAGAGGAAGATAAGACGATGCATCAAATTCTTCGGTCACCACACAGTGGTATTCAGGTGAAGATCGGTCAAGAGAACAAGTTGGAAGCTTTTGATAACTGTAGTTTGATTACAGCTTCTTATTCAATTGGCGGAAAGCATATGGGGACGATTGGCATACTTGGACCAACACGAATGGAGTATCGGCGAGTAATAGGTGTGGTAGATATATTATCAAAAGACTTAACAAAGCTATTAACAAACTTGTATCAACGAGGGTAAAAATGGTAATATTGACAATTAGTTGTGAAGATCTTCTTCGATAACTTTTTGTCATACTACATAGATTATAGTTAATTTTATTAGGAGGTGAACGAGTTGACAGAAAAAGAAACGCAAACGATGGAAGAAGAAGTTGTATCCGAGGAGAACGTGACGCCTGTTGATGAAGCAGAAGGTGCGGATCAAGAAGTAGAGGTAACTGAAGAGGATGCCCGTCTTGCAGAAATAGCAGAACTTAACAACCGTCTCCTAAGAGTTCAAGCTGATTATGATAATTTCCGTCGCCGCTCTCGTGAGGAAAAAGAAGCGGCTGCAAAATATAGATCTCAAAATGTTATTGAAGCTTTATTACCAGTAATTGATAACTTTGAGCGTGCCCTTCTAGTGAAACCTGAAACAGAAGAAGCGAAATCTCTTCTGCAAGGAATGGAAATGGTTTATCGTCAATTTCAAGATACATTAAAAAGTGAAGGTGTAGAAGTGATTGAAACGGTTGGCCAGCCATTTGACCCACATTTGCATCAAGCGGTTATGCAAGTAGAGGAAGAAGGGTTTGAATCAAATCAAATCGTGGAAGAATTGCAAAAAGGTTATAAATTAAAGGACCGTGTGCTAAGACCATCTATGGTCAAAGTAAACGCTTAGTCCTTTACATATAGAATAGAAAAAAGACAATCGTTGAATTGGAGGAATATAAATCATGAGTAAAATCATTGGTATTGATTTAGGTACAACGAACTCTTGTGTAGCTGTTATGGAAGGCGGCGAAGCAACAGTTATTCCAAATCCAGAAGGAAACCGTACTACACCTTCTGTTGTGGCATTTAAAGATGGTGAGCGTCTTGTTGGGGAAGTAGCTAAGCGTCAAGCAATTACAAATCCAAATACAATCATCTCTATTAAGCGTCATATGGGTACAGACTACAAAGAAACGGTGGAAGGTAAGGACTACACTCCACAAGAAATCTCTGCAATCATCCTTCAAAAATTAAAATCTGATGCAGAAGCATATCTTGGTGAAACGGTAACGAAGGCTGTTATTACAGTACCTGCTTATTTCAATGATTCACAACGCCAAGCAACAAAGGATGCTGGTAAAATTGCAGGTCTTGAAGTTGAGCGTATTGTGAATGAGCCGACAGCTGCCGCACTTGCATACGGGTTAGAAAAAGAAGAAGACCAAACAATCCTTGTTTATGACCTTGGTGGTGGTACGTTTGACGTATCGATTCTAGAACTTGGCGATGGCTTCTTTGAAGTTAAAGCAACTTCAGGTGATAACAAACTTGGTGGAGATGACTTTGACCAAGTCATTATTGACCACCTTGTAGAGCAATTCAAAAAAGACAACGGCATTGATTTATCTCAAGATAAAATGGCGATGCAACGTCTAAAAGACGCAGCTGAAAAAGCGAAGAAAGATCTTTCTGGTGTAACACAAACTCAAATCTCTCTTCCATTCATTACTGCTGATGCTACTGGTCCTAAGCACTTAGAGTTAAGCTTGAGCCGTGCAAAATTCGAGGAGCTTTCTGCTGATCTAGTAGAACGTACACTTGGACCAACTCGTCGTGCTCTTTCTGATGCAGGTCTTTCTGCTAGTGAAATTGATAAAGTTGTACTAGTTGGTGGATCGACACGTATTCCTGCCGTTCAAGCAGAAATCAAGAAATTAACTGGAAAAGATCCACACAAAGGTGTAAATCCAGATGAAGTTGTTGCACTTGGTGCAGCTGTTCAAGCAGGTGTCTTAACAGGTGATGTTAAAGATGTTGTTCTTCTTGACGTAACACCACTTTCACTAGGGATTGAGACAATGGGTGGTGTATTTACAAAGCTAATTGAGCGTAATACAACAATTCCAACGTCTAAATCCCAAACGTTCTCTACAGCGGCAGATAATCAGCCTTCAGTAGATATTCATGTGCTTCAAGGTGAGCGTGAAATGGCAGCTTACAACAAAACGCTTGGCCGTTTCCAATTAACCGATATTCCGCCGGCACCACGTGGTGTTCCGCAAATTGAAGTAACGTTTGATATCGATGCGAACGGTATCGTAAATGTAAAAGCAAAAGATCTTGGTACGAATAAAGAACAATCTATTACGATTACTTCTTCTTCAGGTTTATCTGATGATGAAATCGAAAAAATGGTAAAAGACGCTGAGGCGAACGCTGAAGAAGATAAGAAGCGTCGCGAAGAAGTTGAGCTTCGTAATGAAGCAGATCAACTAGTATTCACTACTGAAAAAACTCTTAAAGATCTTGGCGATAACGTTGAGCAAGAGGAAAAAGATAAAGCTGAAGCAGCAAAAGATAAGCTAAAAGCAGCCATTGAGTCTGATAACATTGACGAAATTCGTACAGCAAAAGATGAGCTTCAAGAAATCGTTATGGCTCTATCTACAAAGATGTATGAGCAAGCAGCTCAAGCTGCACAAGCGGCACAAGGTGCTGAAGGTACAGACGCTGGTGCAAACCAAGCGGATGATAATGTTGTAGATGCTGACTACGAAGAAGTAAAAGAAGAAGAGAAAAAATAATCGTTCGATTGATAAATTGAACAAGGTCAATAGGTACTAGTAGTGTCTATGACGGATCAATGTAGAAAAGTCAAAGTCAGATTACATGACTTTGACTTTTTCTACGAATGTATACCAAAAAGAGGATAATAGTTCTTCTTTCCTGCATCTTGCGAACAAGGCTATGATGATGATAAGATGAACGTTATGGAAAAGAGTCGGGAGTGGATGACATGAGTAAACGAGATTACTATGAAGTCCTTGGTGTCGATCAAAATGCTTCAGTTGATGAAGTGAAAAAAGCGTACCGTAAATTGGCGCGTAAATATCACCCTGATGTCAATAAGGAAGCTGACGCTACGGAGAAATTTAAAGAAGTAAAAGATGCATACGATACATTAAGTGACCCACAAAAGAAAGCTCATTATGATCAATTTGGTCATACAGATCCTAATCAAGGATTTGGCGGTGGTGCTGGAGACTTCGGTGGAGGCTTTGGTGACATCTTTGATATGTTCTTTGGAGGCGGCGGGCGTCGTAACCCAAATGCACCACGTCAAGGGGCAGACTTGCAATATACAATGACACTTGATTTTAAAGAAGCTGTATTTGGAAAAGATACAGAAATTGAAATTCCAAGAGAAGAAACGTGTCAAACTTGTACAGGTTCAGGAGCAAAGCCTGGTACAAAGCCAGAAACATGTTCACATTGTGGAGGTTCTGGTCAATTAAATGTAGAGCAAAATACACCATTTGGTCGCGTCGTTAATCGCAGAGTTTGTCACCACTGTGAAGGTACAGGGAAATTTATTAAAAATAAATGTACAACTTGTGGTGGAAAAGGGAAAGTACGTAAACGTAAAAAGATTAGCGTGAAAGTACCAGCTGGTATTGATCATGGTCAGCAACTTCGTGTCTCTGGCCAAGGGGAAGCTGGAGTTAACGGAGGGCCTCCTGGGGACTTATATGTTGTCTTTAACGTAAAACCACATGAATTCTTTGATCGTGATGGTGATGATATTTATTGTGAAATGCCACTAACTTTCGCTCAAGTTGCGCTTGGCGATGAAATTGAAGTGCCAACATTGAACGGAAAAGTGAAGCTGAAAATTCCTGCAGGGACTCAAACAGGGACGAACTTCCGTTTACGTGGCAAAGGTGTGCCGAATGTTCATGGACGTGGCCAAGGGGATCAACATGTGAAAGTTCGTGTTGTTACACCTAAGAATTTAACCGAAAAAGAAAAAGATATGATTCGTGAATTTGCAAAAATGTCTGGTGGTCAGCCAGATGAACAGAATGATGGGTTTTTTGCAAAAGTTAGAAGAGCGTTTAAAGGTGATTAATTAAAAACTGGAGTTGGTAGAAATGATGAAATGGTCGGAATTTAGTATTCATACAACAGAGGAAGCGGTTGAGCCAGTCTGTAATATTTTGCATGAGGCTGGCGCAAGCGGAGTTGTCATTGAAGACTCAATTGATCTTGCAAAAGAGTGGGGCGATCGTTTCGGTGAAATCTACCAACTCTCTCCTGATGATTATCCAGAAGAGGGTGTTATTGTAAAAGCATACTTTCCGGTTAATAGTTTTTTAGCAGAAACGATTGATGAAATCAAAGAGTCAATAAATGGGTTACTTGCTTATGATATTGATCTTGGTTCGAACAAGGTTCAAATAGCCGAAGTACATGAGGAAGAGTGGGCAACAGCTTGGAAAAAATATTACAAGCCTGTAAAAGTTTCCAGCTCAATCACGATTACTCCAACTTGGGAAGAGTATGAGGCATCAGAGGATGAAACGATTATCGAACTTGATCCGGGTATGGCATTTGGAACAGGAACCCATCCAACGACTGTTCTTTGTATACAAGCACTTGATAAGGTGATTCAAGGCGGAGAAAAGGTTGTAGATGTTGGAACAGGGTCAGGTGTATTAAGCATCGCTGCGGCAAAGCTAGGGGCACAACGTACCTTAGCGCTTGATCTTGATTATGTAGCTGTCGAAAGTGCAGAACAAAATGTCGCGTTAAATCAAGTGGATAACACCGTAACGGTGAAACAGAATAATTTACTCGAAGGAATCGAGGGGCCATTTGATATCGTCGTAGCAAATATATTAGCAGAGGTTATTGTTCGATTTGTTCAAGATGCGGCAGCGGTTCTTAAGCCAAACGGAATTTATATTACATCAGGAATTATTAAGCGTAAGAAACAAGAAGTTAAAGATGCCCTCACAAGCGGTGGGTTTGTTATAGAAGAAATCGTTGAAATGGACGATTGGGTAGCTATAATTGCGAAAAAAGTAAGGTAATTAGGAGTCTCAACCCAATTTAGGTTTTCTCTTTTGGATTACCATTAAAGTGAGGAAGATGAAGATGCAACGATATTTTGTTAAGAAAGAGCAGATGACGGACAAAGTCGTTCATATCCTAGGTGAGGATGTAAAGCACATCTCAAAAGTGATGCGGATGGATGTTGGCGATGAGGTTATTTGTAGTGACAATCATTCTAGGACAGTGAAATGTCGTTTATCAAATCTTTCGGATAAGGAAATCATTGCCGACATAATAGAGACGCTCGACCCTAAAACAGAACTTCCTGTAAAAGTAACGATTGCACAAGGTCTTCCTAAAGGAGATAAGCTCGATTTAATTATTCAAAAAGGAACGGAGCTGGGCGCTTTTGCTTTTCTTCCCTTTTCCGCTGCTCGTTCAATCGTAAAGTGGGATCAAAAGAAAGCTGGCAAGAAAATTGAAAGGTTAGAAAAGATTGCAAAGGAAGCCGCGGAACAGTCGTATAGAGAACGCATTCCTGAGGTTCTAAATGTTCATTCTTTTACTGACTTAAAACAAAAAATCTCTTCGTATGATGTAGTCATCTTAGCATATGAAGAATCGGCAAAGCGTGGAGAACAAGTTCAGTTGGCTCAGCAGTTAGCATCAGTAACGCTTGGGCAGAAAGTTTTAGTGATTATCGGACCTGAAGGTGGAATCACTGAAGAAGAGCTTCGTCAATTAACTGAACAAGGTGCTATTGCTTGTGGATTTGGACCACGGATATTACGTACGGAAACGGCATCTCTTTATGTGCTTGCTGCGATTTCGTACCATTTCGAATTAATGAGGTGATATTAATGCCTACTGTTGCCTTTCATACATTAGGTTGTAAAGTAAATCATTACGAAACAGAAGCGATTTGGCAGCTGTTTCATAATGAAGGTTATGAAAAAGTTGATTTTGAAGCAACTTCAGATGTTTATGTCATAAATACATGTACAGTAACAAATACAGGCGATAAAAAAAGCCGACAAGTGATTCGTCGTGCAATCCGTAAAAATCCTGATGCCGTTATCTGTGTAACAGGGTGCTACGCTCAAACATCTCCTGCTGAAATTATGGCGATTCCTGGCGTCGATATTGTTGTCGGGACTCAAGACCGTGTGAAGATGCTTGAGTATATTGATCAGTTCAAACGTGAACGAGAACCAATTAACGGGGTAGGAAATATCATGAAGTCGCGTGTTTACGAAGAGCTTGATGTGCCAGCTTTTACTGATCGTACGCGTGCTTCTTTAAAAATCCAAGAAGGCTGTAACAATTTTTGCACATTTTGTATTATTCCATGGGCTCGTGGTTTGATGCGATCACGTGATCCACAGGAAATAATTAAACAAGCCGAACAGTTGGTTCATGCTGGTTATAAAGAGATTGTCTTAACCGGAATTCATACTGGTGGATATGGGGAAGACTTGAAAGATTACAGTCTTGCACGTTTACTTGAAGACTTAGAAAAAGTAGACGGATTAAAGCGAATCCGTATTTCATCGATTGAAGCTAGTCAATTAACTGATGAAGTTATTAATGTGATTGACCGTTCAAATAAAGTTGTGCGACATCTGCATATTCCATTGCAATCAGGGTCAAATACTGTGTTAAAACGTATGCGCCGTAAGTATACGATGGAATTCTTTGGTGAGCGTTTAGATCGTTTGAAAGAAGTTCTACCAGGACTTGCTGTAACTTCTGATGTGATCGTTGGATTTCCTGGAGAAACAGAAGAGGAGTTCCAAGAAACGTTTGATTTTATTGCTAAGCATAAGTTTAGTGAACTACATGTGTTTCCATATTCAAAGCGTACAGGGACACCTGCTGCTCGTATGGAAGATCAAGTTGATGAAGAGATTAAAAATGAACGTGTTCACCGTTTAATTGAATTATCTAATCAGCTAGCAAAAGAGTACGCATCGCATTTTGAAGGGGAAGTGCTTGAAGTAATTCCCGAAGAGCGTGATAAGGAAGATAAAAATAGCGGTTTATTCATCGGATATACCGACAACTATTTAAAAGTAAAAGTTCCTGCTACTGAAGATATGATTGGGAAGCTTGTAAAAGTAAAAATTACAAAAGCGGGTTATCCTTATAACGAGGGCGAATTCGTACGCGTGTTAGAGGAAGATGAGAGAGTACAAGTTGTGAATGGATAATAAAGGCCTCGGGGTAACTGAAGGCACTGAAAAAGGGAACATCACTTTTTCAGTGCCTTCGGGTAACTCAAGGCTTTTTTGCTGTTTGGACAACTATAGCGAGAAGACGTATTTAATGATATGATTTATTGAGCAACTATATTGAATTTTTACCACTAGGGGAGCCGAAGTTGGCTGAGATTAAAGCGTTGTTTTAAACCCTTTGAACCTGAACTATGTAATCATAGCGTAGGGAAGTGGACATCATTTAATCAGCTATATTTTGAGAAAACATAGTGAAGATTGATGACCGCTTTCGAGATAGGAAGCGGTTTTGTTAATGTTGAAGAGGAGTGTTAGATATTGTTAGCTACATATGAAACATTAAAACAAGAACTTAGAAAATTTATTAATCAACCTACTACGAACGATGAACAATTTAATCAAATGGCTCTGAATGTTTTTCAGTTCCAATATAACCACAACCAAACGTATCGAAAATTTTGTAGAAAACGTCGTGTCTCACCTAGAAACATTAAACACTTTTTAGAGATCCCTCCTGTACCGATTGATGCGTTTAAATTAACGACTTTATCAAGTCATCCATTGGAGAAAACAGAAGCGTTATTTATGACAAGCGGAACAACGAATCCCGAAAAAAAAGGTAAAAACTATCACCGAGATTTAGACATCTATGATTTATCTATGAAGACCTTTTTTAAGTTAGCGATTATCCCTGATCTTGAAAAGGTAAAAATGTTTGTTCTTTTTCCGGAAGAAGAAGTGTTGCCAAATTCGTCATTGGCACATTATTTACATATCGCTAAACAATCATTTGGAACAGAAGATAGTTTATACTTTTTTTCAAAAGATGAATTTCAAGTAGAGAAACTGGTTGAAGAACTACAAAAAACGGAAAAAAATAAGGAACCGGTTTTATTGATTGGAGCGACTTTTTCCTTTATTCATTTCTTAGATGAGTGTCGAAATAGAAATCTGAACTTTGAATTACCTGCTAAAAGTCGCTTAATGGATACAGGGGGAGCCAAAGGACGATCGCGAGAAATGGAACCAAATGAGTTTAAAACAGAGATGAGCAGGTTATTTTCGTTACCTTTAGAAAATTGCCTCAATATGTATGGAATGACAGAGTTAAGCTCTCAAATGTATGATGGAAACTTTCTTCATAACGAGGTTGAGTATCACAACCCAACGAAACATGCACCGCACTGGGTTAGAACGGTAGTCATGGATATCGAACGAATGGAGAAGAAACCCGTAGGAGAAAGAGGGATTATCGTTCACTATGATTTAGCAAATTTAAATTCAGTTATGGGCATTTTAACAGAGGATATAGGTGTCAGTGCGGGCGATGGATTTTATTTGTTAGGTCGAGCAGAAGGAGCAGAAGCAAAAGGGTGTTCATTAGCGGTTGAACAATTTCTAGCTTCGGCTCAACAATCAAGAGGGGATCTAGTATGATGATAAACTATACTTGTTATCATGCGCCATCCTCATGCGAGAACGACGTTGCTTCAGTTCCTTTTCAAAAGTTAACATTTGAAAATCATGGCAAAAAAATAGAATTATCGGTTCCACAAATCACTCCAGTTCTAATCGAGTCAGTCATGAACAAGTTGAAACAGCAACAGTTGGACTATTTGAGCACACTTCGGACGAATGACCTAATTGATGTGTTTGATCAAGCGATTGAAAGATGGCTAAACCCTGAGTATGAATTCAGAAAGCTAGCAGAGGAATTGTTACCGGTCATTACAGGCTATGATCATGAAATGATTCGTTTATTCCTAAGCCGGTATTTACGGCAATTTCGTAAAATGAAATTACAGCGGATGATTGATGAAGATTTTTCGAATCCGCTTGTATTGGATGAGTTCCGACCAAAAAAATCTGGAGGGATGTATCGAGCATATGGTCCTAGTGTCATCACCCATATCTTTTCCGGAAATGTTCCGGCTCTCCCGCTATGGAGTTTAGCTGCGGGTATCTTATTGAAGTCGGCTACACTTGGTAAAGTGTCTTCTTCTGAGCCGTTGTTTCCCGTGTTGTTTGCTAAAACTATTGCAGACATTGATCCTAAGTTAGGAGATTCACTAGCCATTCTTTGGTGGAAAGGTGGAAATCAATCATTAGAAGAGGTTAGTTTCCAAGCAACGGATGCCGTCATTGCTTATGGTGGAAAAGAAACGATTGAAACAGTTAGGAAGAAAGTACCTGCGCAGACAAGCTTTCATGCGCATGGTCATAAGGTTAGTTTTGGCCTGTTAACGAAAGAGTGTTTACAGACAACAAAAGCATGGCAAGCGGCAAAGCTTGCAGCTAGTGATGCGTCATGGTTTGATCAGCAAGGATGTCTTTCTCCGCATGTTTTTTTTATTGAGCGAGGAGGAGCATATTCACCGCGAGATTTTGCCCAAATGTTAGCCAATGAGATGAATAATTTTCAGGAAACTCATCCTCGTGCCCAATTAACAGATGAAGAACACCAGGCAATCACCAAACTACGGACAACGATTGAATTTGAGAGCTTTGAAGATTCTAATCTCGCTCTTTTAAAAAGTGAGAATGGGACTGACTGGACTGTTGTCTACCGTGAACGGATTGAGAATAAACAGTTTCCGTTTTCTCCACTAAACCGATTTGTCACCGTTGTTCCAATCGACAACGTGAATGAAGTGAAGGATTATCTTAGTCAGGTGAAGGGCTTTGTTCAAACAGTTGGAGTTGGATGCACTCCTCAATCTTACTTTTCGATTGTTCACCTTTTAGGAGAATATGGTGTCAATCGAATTTGTGCATTAGGCTCTATGCCACAACCTGAACCTGGCTGGCATCATGATGGTCGGTTTCATTTAGCTGATTTAGTCAGATTTTGTGATGTAGAATCTACATTAGAAGAACAAATGGATCTATTTGATGTATTTAGAGATTAAGGGAAGTGACAAAGATGACGATTATTACGTGTCGAGACATTACCCTACAATTTAACCGAGATCAGGCACCTATACTAGATCAGGTTCATCTAGAAATCCAAGAGGGTGAATTCGTTAGTATTATTGGGAAAAGTGGAAGTGGAAAGACGACGCTTTTGCAAATGATTGGCGGCTTGTTGACTCCGACAAAAGGTGAGGTTAACGTGTTAGGGCAGGTGACTTCTGAGCCACTTGATGAAATTACATACGTATTTCAAAAACCTGTTCTTTTAGAATGGAGAAATGTGATAGAGAATGTTCTCATGCCAATTGAATTAAAAAGGAAACCAAATCAACAGGATGTAGATAAGGCGACAGAAGTACTTGCTTCTGTTGGTTTAGGTAAGCATCACAACAAATATCCTCATGAATTGTCAGGTGGAATGATGTCTCGTGTAACCTTGGCGAGGGCTTTCATGATGGAGCCTAAAATTCTGTTAATGGACGAGCCTTTTTCGGCACTAGATGCGCTGACGAAAGAACAGCTTCAATTAGAACTGATGAAATTGACAAAGCAGTACAGGACGACTACTGTATTCATCACACATGATATTACAGAAGCAGCTTATTTGGCGGATCGAGTAATTTTGTTAGGTGGACAGCCAGCGCAGGTCAACCAAGAATTACAAGTTCCTTTTGCAAGACCTAGACCAAAGGAGTTAAAGTTTGATACCTCGTTTATTGAAATTGTGAAAGGCCTGCATAACTCGATTGAAGGGTTAGGTGGTCATTGAAAATGAAAGTGACAAAAATCTATTCACTTTTGCTATTTCTTGTTTTGCTTGTCTTTTGGGAAGTGGTTGTACATGTTAAAAATATTTCAAAAATCATCCTACCAGCCCCAACAGCTATTGGTGCCAACTTAATACAACATTTTCAAAGTGGATATTTTTATCCACATATTCTAGCGACGACTATTGAAGTATTCGGTGGATTTTTTGCAGGAACGATTCTTGGGATTGGAATGGGATTTTTAGTGGCGCAATCTAAGACGACGCAAGAAATTCTACAGCCGTACATCATTGCTTCACAGGCAATGCCAAAACTAGCTTTGGCACCTCTTTTAGTATTGTGGTTTGGCTTTGGATATACACCTAAAATTGTTATTGTAGCCCTTGTTTGTTTCTTTCCTTTATTTGAGAGTACTGTGACAGGACTTTCTCATGTTAGTCGAGATAAATTGGCGCTTTTTCGATCATTGAAAGCATCGCGTAGTCAAACTCTACTAAAACTTCGACTTCCAATAGCTATGCCTTACATATTCTCAGGATTGCGTGTTGCAGTCGTATTAAGTGTTGTCGGAGCTGTCGTAAGTGAATTTATTGGAGCGAATAAAGGATTAGGTGCTTTAATTATTGCATCTCAAGGAATGCTCGATACAACGTTAATGTTCTCTGTTTTTATTTTACTAACTGTTAAAGGAATTATATTGTATCAAGTAATCAATTGGGTTGAGGTTATCTTTTTTAAAAAATATAGTTATTCTAGGGGAGAAATGAAATGAAACTATTTATGAAAAAAATCGGTGCTGCCTTTTGTTTTGCCGCGCTTACTTTAAGTATTGCTGGTTGTGGAGCTGAAGAAGAACGAAATGAAGAAGAGAGTGAATTGCAAGAAGAAGTTGCAGAACAAACAATTGAAAGAATAAGAATGGCTTCTTGGAGCCAACCGATTACCGAACAAGCTAATATTTACTTAGCGGAAGAAAAAGGTTGGTTTGAAGATGCGGGAATCGACTTCGAGTTCATTCCTGGAGCTGGTGGAGGAGATGCAGTTCGTAATATCATTGCTGGCAATGCTGATATTGCTTTTGCGAATGTGGAAGCAGTTCTATTGGCGCTTGAACAAGGAGAGGAATTAAGAGTAATCTATAACATTTATCCTGAAAATGTCTTTAACTTAATATCACTGAAAGAAAGCAATATAACGAGCATGGAAGATTTACGTGGACAAGATATTGGTATATATAGTAGAAGCAGCGGAACGTATCAAAACCTGCTTGTGCTCTTGCATCAAGCTGGAATGAGCGAAGATGATGTGAACCTTATTGAAACGGGTGTACTAAATTTTGGTCCATTAATGAATAAACAAGTAGTAGCAACAGCAGCAACCGATACAGGATTGTTTGATGCACAGAGAAATGAATTAGGGGAAGTCGATGTGATTGAAGTAAAAGATGTACTTAATACTCCTGCTGATGTGTTTGTTGTTACAGAAGAAACGTTCCATGAAAGACAAGAAGCTCTCATTCGCTTCCTACAGGTGTATCGTGACAGTGTAGCGTATACGATGGAGCATCCAAAAGAAGCTGCTGAAGTTGCTGTCACTGCTGCTATAGATGGTCAAGATGTTGATAGAAATGTTGAAATTATTAACATCCGTAATCAAACATCAACAAATGAAGAAATTGCTGAAAAAGGATTGGGTTGGTTGAATGTAGATATTTTACAAGAAGTAGAGGTAACTTATTATGAGTTAGGTCTATTAAGCAAAAGAGTAAATATCGAAACAATTACAACGAATGAATTAGTAGAACAATTAAATTAGGTGATCGAATGGATATACAATTAGAACAAAAAGTCGTCCTTATTACGGGATCGAGTCGTGGAATTGGGGCAGCTGTTGCTACAAGCTTTGCAAAACAAGGAGCAACGGTTATTATTAACTACTTGAAGAGCAAAGAGAAGGCTGAGGAACTCGCTAATCACCTAATGGATACGTATAATATTGATGCTTTTACTGTACAAGGAGATGTGACAAGCGAGACAGATGTGAAAGATATGATTGACAACATAATAGCAGAATTTGATTCGATTGACATTGTAGTCAACAATGCATTACATGCATACACCTTTGATCCAGACAAAAGAAAACTTGCATGGGAGCTTGAATGGGAAGACTATCAACGCCAAATCGATGGAGCCTTAAAAGGGACATATAATGTATGTAAGCATGTTATCCCTTTTATGAAGGAAAGGAAATCTGGACGAATTATTAATATGATTAGTAATTTAGTTTATAGACCGATCGTTCCTTATCATGATTATAATACAGCTAAAGGGGCCGTGCTCGCATACTCTCAAAACCTAGCAGTCGATCTCGGTTCATTTGGAATTACCGTTAATTGTGTTGCGCCAGGCCTTGTCTATCCTACTGATGCAAGTCGAACGACAAAAGAGGAAGTGAAGGAGCTTATCAAAGGACAAACACCTCTACACCGGATTGCTAAGCCAGATGATGTTGTAGGGAGTGTACTATTCTTTGCTAGTGGCTGGTCATCTTTTGTTACAGGCCAATGTATGATCGTTGATGGAGGTTTTGTGATGAAATAAATGAGTGAAATGACGAGGAATGAGAGACTATAAAAAGAATAATCTTTCATTCAATACGTACATAGATGAAATTTCTCGTCACTCATGTATTTCTATGCTAGGCTATTGAAGGACAAATAACTTATGTAAAGAGAGGATGTTAACAATTGAGCAAGTCAATTGCGAATCTAATTGATCATACGGCATTAAAGCCAGATACAACGAAAGCACAAATTGAAACGTTATGTAGGGAGGCAAAAGAATACCAGTTTGCATCTGTATGTGTCAATCCTACATGGGTAAAGCTTGCTGCAGAATTGTTAATCGAAGCAGAACCCGTAAAGGTATGTACGGTAATTGGGTTCCCGCTCGGGGCATCGACACCAGAGGTAAAAGCTTTTGAAACAACAAATGCCATTGAAAATGGAGCAACAGAGGTAGATATGGTCATTAATATTGCTGCTCTAAAAGATAAAAATGATGAACTTGTTGAAAGAGATATTCGTGCAGTGGTAGATGCTGCAAAAGGTAAGGCATTAACAAAAGTTATCATTGAAACAAGTCTCTTAACTGATGATGAGAAAATACGTGCATGTGAGCTAGCGGTAAAGGCTGGGACAGATTATGTGAAAACATCAACTGGATTTTCAACTGGTGGTGCAACGGTAGAAGACATTGCATTAATGAGAAAAACAGTTGGACCAGATATTGGTGTAAAAGCTTCAGGTGGCGTTCGTGACCTTGCCGGTGCAAAAGCAATGGTTGAAGCAGGGGCTACTCGTATTGGTGCTAGTGCAGGTGTATCTATTGTAAATGGAGAGCAAGCAAATACTGATTATTAAGTATTAGACATCATACAACTTGGGGCCAAATCGGTAGGATTTGGTCTCTTGTTATGCCGATGGAAGCAACTTTTTTGACAAGTGCTAGCAAATGTTTGAACCTATTAGAGAAGGTAGGTGAAATTAGATGGACGGTATTTGGACAGTTGGTCCACTTATTATTAAGCAAGCTTGGCTAATGTTAGCATTCTTGTTTGTAGTTGGATTTCTTTTATCTAGTCAATTAGTAAAAGATCCAAAACGACCTCAAGTAGCGAAGGAAGTGTATTGGAATAGTATAGTTTATTTTTTTCTTGCTTATCAGCTGTCTTCCCTGTTTGTGTATCCGATGATTGCTATTGTTGACCCTATCGCTGTTTTGGCTATGCCAAGTGGAACAAATGAATGGCTTATCGCTTGGGGAGTAATAGCTATCTATGTATTTTGGAAAACGAGGAAAGAACATATAAGCAGTGATACTGTTTTTCTTCCGATTTTAGTTACTTATCTCGTTCTTGAAACCATCTATTTTTCGTTTTATCCTTTCAGTTCAGATGGGAATCCAGTTAGTTTTTATCAAACAATCGTTAACCTTATTTTATTGTTCCTGTTTTATTTCCAGCAGCAAAAAAGTGTCAGTGCTCAGCTGATTGTCATTCGATTAGCAATTCTTTATGGACTCTCAATTGGTGTGTTATCTCTCATCTTGCAAGTGAGAATGTTTGATGCTGCTGTCCCTAGTTGGTTTTATTTTCTAATATGCTTTATCGGTTTAGTAAGTTCAAAAAAGATCCGTTCAAGTGAAGGGACTATAAATAGAAATACTAAAAAGGGTTTGTTCACCCTATTCCTGCTTATCGGCATAAATGGGTGGGGTTCATTGGGTTTTTTAGATGAAGCAATGTTGAATCAGGGAAGTAAAGAAACGTTACAGATCGCAGTTGGGCAAACAGCTCCAGAGTTTGTACTGCAATCGCTTGAGGGAAAAGAGATCTCGCTTTCAGACTTTAAAGGACAAAGAGTTATGATTAACTTTTGGGCAACGTGGTGTCCCCCTTGCAGAGCAGAAATGCCCGATATGGAGAAATTTTACACAAATCATGAAGTTGTCCTTCTTGCGGTAAATGGGACGAATACAGAGGGTTCTCGTGACCATGTTAAGGATTTTGTATCGAATCTCAATTTAACATTTCCTGTCCTATTAGATGAACATGGTGAAATAGCTTCTCTTTATCAAATTGGACCAATCCCAACTTCATTATTTATTGATAAGAATGGCATCATATCGGACATTCATATAGGAGCAATGAATGAAGAGATGATGATTAGGAAGCTTCAAGCAATCAAATGAATCATGAATCTTAGAGGCTGTCTAAAAGGTCAAAGAGCGGACCTGTTTTAAGGTTTGGAATGGGGCTATCCCCTAAAAGTCCGGAACAGAAGTGGCAATGGCTCCGTTCGCTACGCGCCTTAAGAGGAGAAAACCACTCCTCTTAAGGATTTAAAAAGATGTAGCGACTCCGCTCATTGCTTCGAGGCTGTATCAAGGTCAAAGGACGGACCTTGTATACAGCCTCTTTAATTAGGGTAAATTTCATATAATGCTTTTTCGGTTTCTAGTTTTAATCCGTTAGCTTCTTTTGTAGTAACTATTCTGCCAAAAAGAGGTATTTCATAAGCGTTTTGTGGTAGGTCTTTCATTCCTTCTGCACTTTTAATGCTTCCTTCGCCATGTAGAACAAGTTCCTGACTCGGAATGTAATCGTCAATATTTGAATCGTTTTTTACAACAGAAATATGATCAAGTTGCAAAGTGACTTGATCAATATCAAAAATCTGCTGCAAACCCGTAGATAACTCGTTCTTTCGAATGAGCAATGTCTCTCCTTTATGAGACTCGAACCACTCTGATAATTCATGTAACTGTTGAGTCATAATCAACCTCCTTGGTGTGTATTCTTACTTTTCCCTTGTTATAAAATCTTCATTCTTTTTATTGTGATGAAAAACATATAAATTTTCATGCAGATAAAAAGCCACTTAGCATTCGGCTAAGTGGCTTCTCTTGTTTAACGGGGGGGGAGTTGAAAGTTTTCTGTTTGTATAAGATTAAAGGGTTTTAGGCACTTTGTTAAAGCAACGATTGTAGATCCAAACATAATCTTTCTCGCTAAGGTCACGAGGGTTACCAAATGTTTGTGGATCATTCATGGCTTCTTTTGCAAGACGTTCAGTCATGTCAGGAGAAACACCTTGCTCTTTGAGTGTTGGGATATCTAAATCTTCAACTAGTTCATACACCCAGTTTACACCTGCTTTTGCAGCTTCTTCTGTTGTCATGTTGTGTGTGTTAATACCTACAGCTTTCGCAACACGTGCAAAACGCTCAGGAGCACCTTTCCAGTTGTACTCCATTACTGGTCCCATCATCGCAGCTACAGCTTGACCGTGTGCAACAGGGATGATTCCACCAAGTGTTTGACTCATTGCATGAGCGGCACCAGCTGATTCACTTCCATAAGAAAGTCCAGCTAGCATAGCGGCTTGAGCCATTCCGTAACGCGCTTCTAAATCTGTGCCATCAGCATACGCACGACGGATGTATTTAGCAACGTACTCCATAGCAAGTAATGCTACTGCATCTGTTACAGGTTGTGCAAATTTCATTGTGTAACACTCGATTGCATGTGCTAGAGCATCTACACCAGTCATAGCTGTTACATGTGGAGGCATAGAAACATGTAGTTCAGGATCTAAAATTGTTAGATGAGCAGCAATTAATGGTCCACCTGTATTAAACTTAAATTCACGCTCTTCATCTGTAATTACCGCCCACTGAGTAACTTCCGAACCAGTTCCTGCAGTTGTAGGAATTGTAGTTAATGGAGGAATTCTGTTTTCAAGCGGCTTTTTACCTTCGGCTGCTTCATAATCAAGAACAGATCCTTCGTGTGTAGCTTCAACACCAATGGCCTTTGCAGTATCCATAGAGCTTCCTCCACCTACAGCTACAAGTCCGTCGCAACCTTCTGCTTTATAGACTGCTGAACCTTCATTTACTAAGCGTACTGGTGGATTAGGAACGACTTTATCGAACAATACAACTTCAATGCCAGCCGCTTGAAGGCTTTCGACAACTGGATTCGCAACTCCTGCATTGTAAATCCCAGGGTCAGTTACAAGCAAGGCTTTTGATACACCAAGATTCTTTACTTCATCACCAACATGTTTAATTGAACCGATTCCGTGTTTGATTGCAGTTGGAACCTCAAAAGTGTGGAATTTCATCATGTGTTCTATTTTCATGTTTAAGCTCATTATATATTCCTCCTAGAATTAATTGATTGTTTAATAGATTTATAACTTAAAAGGTCAAACCCGGACCTTAGGAAAGTGGGGGTGGCTCCGCACGCTGCACGTCTGAAGGAGAAGAGCACTCCTT
>NZ_JAWRVK010000055.1:0-24554 GCF_036663575.1 Halalkalibacter flavus | reverse complement strand
TGGACATCGAAGTATAAGGCTAAAAGCGTATACCGTCTAAAGACGGTGGAGTTAGACCACGCGTTTGGAAATTAAAAAAGGAGGATGGAATGAAAAAAATTCCAGTTGGGAGCTATTTTTATTTTGTTGCCGCACTACTATGGCTTTTTTTAGCCTTTACTGATTTTGGAACTTGGTCTATGAGAGTCTATATCGCGTTATTTTTTCTCTTTTTAGTGATTGGCATTATTAATTGGCGGATGACGGATCGAGCGAATAAAGATTAGAACGACCTGAAGCTGGTTGTTTTATTACTATTTCCATACAAAAATAAACTAGTTAAAAAGAGGTGTTTGTATGAACCACGATGTAGATTACGATCGAGATGGCGACAGAGAAGATGCCCTATCAGTTGAATCTGTCATACAAGCGTTACAGTCAAGTCTTGAGCAGGAGGAAGAAATGATGAGAAATTACTTAATCCTAGCTGAGCGAATTCACGATAATGATGTTTTAAAGACAAGGTTGGAAAACTTTGCAGAAGGAAATGCGAAGCGTTCGAGGCAGTTAATTGATGAAATTGCAATGAGTTCAGAACAATGACCGAACAGAAAGAAAAAGGTTGTCTCCAACAAGATACGGCCCGAAGCCACCAGTTGTTCGGGGTAGATCTTAGGAGACAGCCTTTTTTTATACAGCTACAGGAGCTTTGATAGATGGATGAGGATCATATCCCTCGACTCTAATATCATTCATATCGAAATCAAAGACCGATTTCACTTCGGAATTTAATTTCAAAGTTGGAAAAGATCTCGGTTCACGACTAAGCTGTGTTTTGATTTGTTCCAAATGATTTAAGTAAATATGTGCATCACCTAATGTATGGACGAAATCCCCGACTTCTAAACCACATTCATGAGCAATCAAATGCGTGAGAAGTGCATAACTTGCTATATTAAATGGGACCCCCAAAAAAATATCTGCCGACAATTCATTCGATTAAGTTCGCTACACTTAATCCGCTCTTTGTATGAGCAGCTACATGTTTCCATGTAGATTAGACCATATCTCCATCCTAATAGGATGCTCCCCGTTTCGGATATCAATCACTTATACCCTACGAACAATCACGTTCTGGTCGTTGCACCTTCCTATACGATAGGCTTGGCTCAGGATTGTCCACCATCACTTAATTAGTAGTTGGTTTGGATTTCCCCTGAATTAGAGGAGTGTTTCAATACAGATTTCTCCGTAAAGGCGCTCAAATATTTAACGCTGATATAATTGACAACTTAATTTTCCATCCGCAACATAAAATTGAAAAAGAGTATGACACGGAGGTAAAAGCGCCTCTCCATGTGAGAATTGGTTGGCGTTCCAGCTTACAACTAAATGTCTACGACTATTAGCATTGGATTTGATTTGTTCAATGACATCTTCCAATTGGTCAGTGTGCCCGTATGGCCCTTGAAAGCTCCTCCACTGTGCACCATATGCAGCAGCACCAATCGAGCCCCATCTTTCTGCAAAATCGTCATCTTCTAAAATACGCTTACAGAACTTATCCATTTCTTCTTTATAAATCATTTCAAATTCTTCATCTTGTTGAGCTCTCAGAGCAAAGTTTGTCATGTCAGGACCAGAGTATTCATCAGACTCAACATATCTTTTAAATGGCCACTCGTCCCATATATGATTATTGTGTTGAAGTAAATAACGAATATTCGTATCCCCTTTAATAAACCATAATAGTTCACTTGCAATTAATCTAAAAGGAACACGTTTTGTAGTTAGCAAAGGGAATCCTTTACTCAAATTAAATCTCATTTGGTAGCCAAATATAGAAATAGTCCCTGTTCCTGTTCTGTCTCCTTTTTCAAAGCCATTTTCAAGCACATGGCGACACAGATTTAGATATTCATGTTCTGGATGTTTCAAAAATAACCACTCCCCATTTCTTTTTATTATATAATTGTTTACCATTTGGTCAGCCGTAATAATATGTTGAAATAATTATATAGGTTTTTATCAGAGTATAGTATAGCATATAATTGCTGCCAAACAATTTTAACTCGTTTCGTTGGACCCTATTGATTCTGACTTCCCCCAAAAATAAGCAAATTAGTATTTTTTTCTTCTATATACAAACACTACGGAAAACCATTCTGATTGAAAGAGGAATAAAAGATGTTTCGAAAGTTTCGATATGCAAAAAAGGTCCATGCATTAAAAAGCACTCAACCTATACAGAAGAAGAAAACAAACGAAAAATTAGATAGCTATATTTATAAAAATTTTACTGAACTGAAAAAAATATTTCGGAACAGTGAAGATGTGAAATTCAGAGAGTTCGAAGTATATTATCAAGCTCCTATTAAAGTGTTCATTTGCTTCTTAGAAGGGCTTGTCAATGAAGACTCTGTCAATTTACACGTCGTCAAGTCAATCATGGAACCTAATTCAGTTAACGGAACATCCCCTCCCCTCTCAAAAGATGTTCTTTCCGTTATGAAAAAGCGGATCGTCAGCATCTCAACGATTGAAGAAATTGATAAGTTGAGCGATGCAGTGGATCGTGTTTTAGCAGGAGCCACCGTTATCTTTATCGATGGCTATCAAAAAGCGTTATCTGTTGGGACACAAGGATTTGAATCAAGAAGTGTAGAACAACCTGATACGGAATCACTTGTTAGAGGATCCCGCGAAGGCTTTAATGAAGTGTTAAAGGTAAATTGCGCTCTAATTCGTAGAAAAATTAGTAACCCCAATTTAATTTTTGAAAGCATCAAACTCGGCAAACAAACCAAAACTCAAATCCGAATTTGCTACATTGAAGGAATCGCTGACTCGAAAATTGTTGACGAGGTTCGAAAAAGAATGGAGCGGATTGAAACAGACTCTATTCTTGAATCGGGTTATATCGAGCAATTCATCGAAGACCACCCTTACTCGATTTTTCCGACGGTCGGCAATAGTGAGCGGCCTGATAAAGTAGCATCCAAATTATTAGAAGGTCGAGTTGCCATTTTATGTGACGGGACTCCCTTTGTTTTAACCGTGCCGCACGTCTTTATCGAAACATTACAAGCTTCAGAAGATTATTATTCTCGTCCTTTTTTATCTTCTATTATGAGATTGCTGCGAATTATTGCTTTGTTCTTAACGATTGGGACACCCGCTATCTTCGTTGCTGTAGCTACATATCATCATGAAATGGTTCCATCTCTTCTCCTAATTACCATGGCCGCAGCGGAAGAAAAAGTTCCCTTTCCTGTTTTTATTGAAGCACTGCTCATGGTCATCGTTTTTGAATTACTCAGAGAGGCCGGGGTGCGAATGCCGCGGCCGGTTGGTTCCGCTATTAGTATTGTTGGAGCGTTAGTTATCGGTGAGGCGGCAGTTCAAGCTGGGCTAGTTAGTGCGCCTATGGTTATTGTAGTCGCTATTACAGGGATAACTGGATTTGTTGTATCATCGTTAAATGATGCGATTGTGTTAAGTCGGTTTATCCTCTTATTTATGGCTGGCGTATTTGGTTTTTACGGAGTATTAATGGGGACCCTCGTTCTTTTAGGGCACGCGTGCTCATTACGCTCCTTTGGAACCCCTTATTTAGCTCCAATGGCACCAATTGTTTGGAGCGAGTGGAAAGACGCGCTTGTCCGTCTGCCATTATGGACGTTTCAAACAAGACCACAGTCTATTACTTGGAGTCGAACGAAGCGAGAAAGTCCGCAGACAAAGCCGCAACAGCCTAGTAGTATAATGAAGGGAGAGAACGAGAGTTGAAAAAAAGATGGATCATTATCATTTTCGTTCTGCTATTAACTGGATGTTGGGACCGAAACGAATTAACTGAAATCGGTATGGTTGCTGCGATTGCGGTTGATAAGGATTCAAAAACTGGAGAATTTGAAGTGACCTCACAATTTTTGAGACCAGCAGCCGAGAGCACACTGACACCAAGTCCAGAACGCCCCTATTTATTAGTATCAACAACCGGTAATACCATTTTTGAAGCGCAAAGAAAGTCGAATCAATCAACAGACCGTCATGGTTTTTTCGCCCATAATAAAGTCGTGATTATTAGTGAGGAGGTAGCAAGAGAGGGTTTAATGCCCGTTTTAGACTCTATGATAAGAGGAAAAGAAGTCAGAGGGCATGTTTGGCTGTGCATTGCCAGAGGTGTCAAAGCTAAGGAGGTATTGGATATCAAATCGGACAATATTTCCCGGATTCCGGCGATTTATTTGGAAAGTTTGAATAGTAATGCGGAACAAGGAACTGCTACACTCAACCTATTAACTTACTTTAAAGATACACTCGGGCAAGGGATTAATCCGGTTGCAGGTGTACTGACGATAGAAAAAACGGAGACTGAACCGTTTGAACGAGTCAGACTTTCAGGAGGAGCTGTCTTTCACGAAGATCGTCTTAAAGGATTTTTAAATGAAAAGGAAATAAGGGGATATCATTGGATTACAAGTACAGAGGTAGCTCAAACAGGAGCCCTCTCCTTCCCGTCTGAACTGGAGAAAGGAAAATTTGTCACGGTTGAAGTAAGAGAGGTACAATCCACTATTAAACCTGAAGTAAAAAGCGAAACCGACATCTCCTTTACCATTGAAGTGTACCAGGAGGGTAGAATTGCAGCTGAACAAGCTATAGGGCAATTTGAAGAACGCAAACAACATGTTAATTATTTGCATCAAGTAGAAGAAGAAAACAAGAAATTAATTGAAGAGGAAATTGACTTGGTCGTGAAAAAAGCGCAAAAAGAGTTCGAAGCTGATATTTTCGGCTTTGGCAGAGCGTTACATAAGGATTACCCGCATGTATGGAATAAGGTAAAGGACAATTGGGACGAGATGTTTACAACGGTTCCATATACGGTCAAATCGGAAGTGGAAATCCCAAGCTCTTTGCTGATCCAAGGTCCTTTTCAGCCTGAGTCGTGATTAGCGTTTGAAGAGGAGGGTTGCTATTTGATAGAGCAAAACACTCACTAACGCAATAGCTGATAGAGTGCCCAATAATAAACTCGCAGCTACATAAAGATCTTCTTTTAAGATTAACCATTTTTCTAACATTCTTTATTCTCCTTTCACGAGGAGAATTTTTTTCTTTTCATTAAAATAATCATTGTACCTATTATAAAATTGTACTTCCTTTATTACCATACCTTTATTCAAGGATTAGCGCTTGTCACAAAATAGCGGAATACTAACATTCTTCTTAATCATGTGAAAGCTAATCTAAAGCCTCGATATAACTAAGTACAAATAACGATAAAACATTCAGAGAGTCGAATGTTTTATGATTCATCAAGCTCCTATATAGCGTGTTCATTTGTGCTAACGTTTCAAGAGGAGGGTTGCTGTTTGATAAAGGAAAACGACTACTAATATGACAGCACACAAGACTCCTCCTACTAAAATGAGCCCCGTATAAGGATCTGTTTTTATAATTGACCATATTTCTTGCATTATCATCATCCTTTCTAGGAGGCTTTTTTTCTCTTTTTGACTAGAATGATTAGCAATATTAAAACCGGAAGAAAGGCAAATAAAGGGATAGAATACGTTGCATTGATCACCCCATTCCATCGTTGGTAGGCAAAGCTTGGAAACCGGAAGTGAGCAACTACAGGAAGAAACAGTCCAAAAATGAGCATGACCCATTTTAATTTTATTTTGTTATTCATCCATGTCACCATTATGACAAACCCATAAAAATGCAAAGCCGTTTTATAAAATCCGCCTATAAACATGATAAAAACAGCAATACTATCTAAATTCGTAATAATCTCTGCTATATTAATGGTTAGGATCGTTTCTAAGAGCGGGATTTCAGATTGAGCTGTTAATTCTGCTCCCAATACACTGATCATGACAATGAGTGAGATTGTCAGTAAAACGGTTGATGTTCCAACCGCCAAAAAAGCAGTTTTCCGAAGCATTTGATGCTTGTCAACAAAATGCCAGAACGTCAAAAACACAACCATTTCTCCAAAAGGAAATCCGACTACATGCAGCAGTTCGTCTAGAACCGGACGAATCCCTTCTCCTAAGATAGGTTGCAGGGCTTCCAAGTCAAAATGACCAGAAAATGCTGCAAAAATATAGATGCTTACTAAGAAAATGAACAAATACGGTAATAATATCTCACATGTTCTTGCCAACACTTCTATCCCCAAAAAAAGGATGTATAGTACCGAAAATATGAATAGATACCATATTAAGATGATGGGAGTTAAAGGCAGGGATGTGATTTTAATCAACCTGCCAAACTCATAAAAGTTATGAGAAGCTTGACTATAGAAATATAGTGCATAAAAAAAGAGCATCACAAGTGCCAGCTTTTTTCCTAACACATCATTCAAAATGTCAGAGAAGTTTTTTCCTGGATATTGCTTTGGAATTTCTGTGAAAACCCATAATAGAAAAAAACCAATAATGGCTGCCATCATAATGACCAGCCAAGCATCGCGTCCTGCAGCTATTCCTATAGCAAACAAAGTAGTACTCCCAACTTGAAAGACAACGATTAACATAAATAATTGCGTGTTTGAGATACGAATCATGATCATTTCCCCTAGTGCTTTCTAACATGGAGTTTAGCGCATATACTTGGTGACCCTAAGCAAATCATACTTCCATTAGCAGGTTAACCAGATTTCCTTTTCTCCATAACCTTATTACCTGTATCTTTTTTACTGTGTATTTATACTTACCCTCATTACTTCATCATAGATTTCAGCTTTATTGAGCGGTTAAGCAACCTAGCCTAGTAAGGGATTACGAATAATATAACTAGTACGGTTTAAGATTAGAAAATATTAAATCGCAGACTAAAGAGCAGACTATTAAAGATTGGTTTACAGGTAAATTTAGCTCCATAAAAACGCAGCCAATACGTTTTGTATTCATTAATAAACTCAAGCTTCCGATAGCTTGCTTAATAAAAGTCATATCCAAACAATAATTGTTTTTTGAAGGACACTTTCCTTCAGTTTTCACTTTACTTTGTTCTTCATTGTGTACATGAACGACATTTCCCTGCGGCTTCTACCTTGTTTTGTCCTTCATTGTGTAGATATGAAGGGTATTAGCTTGTTCAACTCTTCAGCCTCGTTGAAAAAGAAAACGCGATGTTCTTTTTGTAAAAAACAAGCACCACAAAAGTTTCTGAAATAGCAGGCCATTTAACACTTAAATAACAGTAATCTACTTTTAAGCAGCAGGGTGCGGATGGGAACCTTTTTTCATTTGCTTTTTTGTTTTTCAACATCTATAACGAATCTTTTATGAATAATAACTATTTTTCTTTTTTTTAATTAGGATAATAAGCAATATCAAAACTGACAGAAAGCCGAATAGAGGAATGATAATCATTGAACCTAAATTATCTCCAAACCATCTTTGATGAGCTAAGCTCGGAAAGCGATAATGTACAACTATGGGAAGGAGCAGTCCAAAAATAAGCATAATCCACTTCAATTTAAATTTATTATTAATCCAACTTACAACTAGACAAAATGCCAAAAAGTGCAAAGCAGTTTTATAGAACCCCACAATAAACATAATAATTACCGCAATACTGTCTAAATTCGTAATAATTTCTGCTATATTTATTGTTAAAATCGTTTATGAAATACGACCATCTCCCCAAAAGGAAACCCAATAACCAAAGGCATTTCTTCTAAAACTGGTCGCAGCCCCTCTCCTAACACGGGTTGAATGGCATCCATTTGAAATTGACCCGAAAAGATCGCGAATATATAAATGAGAATCAAAAAGACTAAGAGGTTTGGCATTAAGATTTCACAAGTCCTGGCTAACACTTCAAATCCTAAAAAAAGAATATAAAGAACAGTAAAAATAAATAAATACCAAATTCATAAAAATTATGGTGAGCTTGCCCATAAAAGTAGATGGCATAACTAAACAATATGAGCACAGCTAGCTTATTTCCTAACACCTCTTTTAATATGCCCGAAAAATTTATCCCTGGATATTGCTTGGCAATTTCCGTAAATACCCATAAAAAAATAAAACCGATAAAGGAAGCAAGTAAGATCACGATCCAAGCATCTCGTCCAGCACCAATTCCTAAAGCAAATAAAGTTGTACTCCCAACTTGAAAAGCAACGATAAGCATGAATAATTGCGTGTTTGATATGTGAATCATGTTCAGTTCTCCTAAAGCATTTATACTTGGACGTTATTCTTAAACTTTTGTGGACATATGCTTATTAGCAGGGTATCCAGAATCCTTCCCCGCCATAACCTCCGTTTCTGATCCTTTTCTGGGTATACAAAAAAGCAGAGCTATACTCTGCTTTTTGAAGATCTCTTATTGTATTTGGATCGCTTCTGACCTAATCCTTACTCTACCGTTAACACTCGAGGACGGTGATAGTAGCAAAAGGTTCAAGTTCAGACCTTTTTGCCCTCCCTCTAAATTACCAGACTTCCTTTCAGGTGAGTTGATATTCAGACGGTTGACGTTTGCGTTTCATGAGTGTCTTTTTTCTTACGCATATATTGGATAGCGATTAATAAAGCCAATAGTACAATTCCTATCGTATCTGTTATCCATGACCCATGGATAAAAACTAATGCTGTCCCTAAAGCAAGAATTCGCTCATAGAAACGAAGCTTCACAAGGAAGAAGTTTTGAATGAACACAACAAACGCAATGATTCCTAGTAATGCTGTGAAAATGTTTTGCGCAATAACTGGCCATGAATATAGACCCGCATTCTCAGGTAATAAAAGAATAACTGTATTCGTCGCAAATACAAATGGCAGGAGCAATGCACCTGAATCAAACTTAAAGCCTTGCACACCCGTTCGAATTGGCTCTGAGTTTGCAATCCCCGATACTGCATAAGCTGGTAAGTTGATCGGTGGTGTATCGTCTGCTAATATTCCGTAGTATAAAACAAATAAGTGAGCTGCCATAATAGGTACACCCATTTGAACAAGAGCTGGTGCAACCATTGCTGCAAGGATTACGTATGTTGCAGTTGTAGGTAACCCAAGTCCTAAAATTAAGCAAGCCACAAGTGTAAAAGCTAGGGCAAGATATAGATTATCCCCTGCAAATCCGACGATAATAATCGGTAATTTTGCTGATAAACCTGTTAGGTTAATGACTCCAATTAAAATCCCTGCTGTTGCACACGCTACGACAACTGTAAGAGAATTACGCGCAGCCATTTCAAAGCCTGCTAATAACTCGCGAACTCCAAAACGAACAGGAGCAGCATCTACTTTGAAGCTTTTTTGTAACAAGACGACGAAAAGGGCAATAAAGATCCCAATCGTTACCATTACCGCAATTTCAATGTTCCAATCTAAAACAAAATGCATCGCATATGCTAACCCTGCGAGTATACCGGCAATGACAATACCTGGTCCAATTTTCTCACGGAAGCGATGCGTGAATACTGCAAGAGTAAGCAAAATGACAATGGAGAAGAAAGCTGCGTTCGGAACTGTATTTCCTCGTACTAAGAAGTAAACGAGGACAATTACCGGTAATATTAAATACCCGTGTTGGATCATCGTTTTTCTAGCAGATACAAGCATTTCTTTCGGTAACCCTTTAATATTATGTTTGGACGCTTCGATATGAACCATAAATAGGATGGCAATATAACTAAGTATGGCTGGAATTGCCGCTGATCGAATAATTTCTGCATACGTATAAGGTGTATACTCAATCATTAAGAAGGCAGCAGCACCCATAATTGGCGGAAGCAATTGACCACTTGAGGAAGCGGCTACCTCAATTCCCCCAGCTGTTTGCGGGCGAAATCCTACTTTTTTCATTAACGGGATTGTAAACGTTCCTGTGGTTACTGCGTTCGCTACTGAACTACCAGAAATAGATCCAAGCATACCAGATGATACAACGGCAGCTTTGGCAGGTCCCCCTTTGTACTTCCCGAACGCCCGCAGTGCAAGATCAATGAACATTTTCCCCGCACCAGTTGCTTCAAGTATGGCTCCAAATAAAATGAAAATAAAGACATATACGGCGGAAACCGATAATGGTGTACTAAAGATTCCTGAAGTGGTATAAGTCATTTCATAAATAAAGTTTTCAAAATTTGCACGCGTATGTCTAAACGGCGGATTCAAGTGATGTCCTAAAAAGAAATAGGCAATAAAAATACCTGCAATGATCACGAGAGGCTTTCCTACGACTCGCCTCGTTGCTTCTAGAACGAGAAGTAACAAAGCTATTCCAACTAACTTATCCATGTCCGTCATTCGACCAGTTAAAATCGAATTGGACGTTTGATTAGCATAGAGATAATACCCGACAAACAGGGCGATGAGTGCAATAATAAAATCATACCAAACAATCTTTGTCTGTCCTAAGCCTCTTTTTATTGGGAAAATAAGATAGACAAGTACAAGTCCAAAAGTAAGATGGATAATCATATGAGAACGTGTCCCGACTCCTGGCATTAACCCAAATCCTGCTGTATAAAGATGATAGACTGACATGATAATAGCTAGTGCTAAAATTAATAAAGCCATCCAGCCTCTTACTGAGCGGTCGCTACCAGCAAGTTCATTTACTTTCTTCTCAACTTCTGGATCAGCCTGATAACTAATTACTTCTTTTTTCGACATAGTTTCAACTCCTTTACAATAGTATAAAACCCCTGAATTTACTCATGTTTTACTACTTGAATACGAATCCTTTCGCCACTTAATTCATTTGATAAATCAATTGATTCTTCTCCAAAATAAAAACTATGGCGATACAAGTTTGATGGAAGAATATTGAGGTATTCAAGTTCGCGATGATCTTGAATGACAAAAAAACCATCTACGATCTCAAAGTTATCCTTTGTTTCATAAGGTAAGCCTGCACCAAAGGATTTCGTCCAACTTTCTGTAGCAATCATCCTAAATTCCTCGTCAATAGTGAAATACTCTCTAACAGGGGACAACTCTACAGAGTGTAAATATTCATGATAAAACGTATCATGAGGTTGGATCTTTTCTTCCCAAAAAACTATATCATTATAAGGCAGGTAAATTTGCAAGAAGTATTCCTGTTTTCCAATTGACGAAAGCTTTGATAATACAATAATGATTAGAAGGAACAAAAAGGCAGTGCTAAGTAGCAATGCCTTTTTGCTCATTTTATTATTTCTATTGCTCATCGAAGTAACGTTGTGCACCTGGATGAACATCGATTGGCATACCGTCTTGTGCAGTATCTAATGTGATGTTAGTACCTTGTTGGTGAGCGTTACTGAATTGCTCTGTGTTTTCAAACATAGCTTTCGTAATTTCATAAACAAGGTCCTCATCCATATCAGTAGATACAACTAACATTGCAAGTACTGCAGCAGTTGTTGTGTCGCCGTCTGTACCGTAAGTATCAGCAGATACTGTATGCTCAGTATAGTATGGATACTCAGCAGCTAACTCAGCAATTTTCTCAGAGCTAATAGATACTAGATTGATATCCTTCGTAGCTTTAAGAGCTTCTACTGCGCCAGTTGGTAAACCAGCAGTGATGAAAGCAGCATCGATGTTTCCATCTTGGATGCTTCCAGCTGCATCACCAAAGCTCATGTATTCTTCAGAGATATCATCATATGTGATTCCATGAATTTCAAGAATCTGACGAGCGTTAGCTTCTGCACCAGAACCTAAGTCCCCAACTGCAATACGCTTGCCCACTAAATCTTCTACTGTTTCAATTCCGCTATCAGCAGCTGTAACGATTTGAATGACTTCAGGATAAAGTGTTGCAATTCCTTGGAATCCTTCTAATGCACCGTCATCTTCAAACATTTGAATTCCTTGGCTTGCATAGTAAGCAATGTCGTTTTGAACTAATGCAAGGTCAGCATCTCCGTCTACAATTCCGTTAATGTTGACTACAGAAGCCCCAGACGAGAATGAAGCTGCATCAACGTTTTCAATGTTTGCATTAATAATATTGTTTGCTAGAGCAGCACCTAGTGGGAAGTATGTACCTTGCTCTCCACCAGTCATAATAGTAATATCAGTAAATCCACCAGCTTCTGCTTCACCAGCATCTTCTGTTTCACCAGCATCCGCTCCGCCTTCTGCTTCTGGCTCTGCTTCATCAGCACCACCACATGCAGCTAGGACTAACATAAGAGCTAGCATCATTAAGAAACTTAACTTTTTCATGTAAATTTCCCCCTTATTTCTTTAGTTTAATAGTTTTATAAATAAAGGAATATATTTGCAAAACTATACATTGTTTATTGTATAGCCAAGTCTAGAAATTTACAACTTATTACCCTATTTTCAACACATATTTTCATGTGACATTATCTGCACAAGTTCGGGAAATAATTTCCAGGGGTCAGACCCCTTTTTAACTCTGCACTACAGTAAAGAGGTCCGTTATGTGGGGTTTTGCATATATTGTATGGGATGAAGTAAATACGTAATAGGAAGGATTGGATTTAGTGTTTTATTATCACTACAGGATGCCTCGGCCACCTTACTGTTACCGTCAACAAGAGTCTCCCTTCCCCCCTGTTGATATAAGTTTCTTCAAACAATCATTGACTGCTTATCAGACACTGTTAGAGCATGGTTCAATTGTCATTAATAGCCTTGTTACTTCCGAAGAGAAAATGACTCAATTAATGAACGCTGCCCAAGCAAGTGATGATGCTACCGTGGATAGAATTATAAGAGAGACGGGTGTGCCTACCATCGTTGAAACGTCTTATAACCCTACTGGTGTCACCTTTACGCTGCGTGCAGAAGCAGGAGGAACTCCATGCTGTACCTTAACAATGTATATTAGGTGGGGATTCTAACGAAAAAAGCAATTCGCCTCGGCGAATCGCTTTTTTCGTTAGAATTCTTTCTATTTAAGAGTATTATCTTTCGTTTCTTCTATTGTTGTAAGGAAGAAATTGCACCACAACGAGCCGCTGTAATTCGTCCACAGAAATTAGTGAGCTTTAACTAACTTTACATTGTCACCTTAAGCTGCCAAATTGCTAGTGTGTCAATATCATTTTCGTTTCCTGAAATTAATAGAGTAATGTTGTCTCCCTTAAAATAAAATCGATTCGTCATAACTAATTGTCCATCATCTACAAAGAGTTCAATACTTGAACGGTCAAGATAAGCAGTTAATTTTATATCCCTCTTTCCATTCTCATAGTAAGCTTGACAAAGGTCTTGTTCTCCTTGTTGCATTTCTCTTCGATCAGTGAAAATTTGTTTTCCGATGCCGTTATAACCAATTTTGACAGATTCTCCTTTTTCCGATAATAAGCTGAACCCTAGTTTATTTGAACTCTCTGACGTTATCACCATCTCTAGTTCAAGACAGAGATCCGACAACTCTAGAGCCTTTTCATACTCTTTTACTAGCTGTTTTGTCCGTAACTGTTTCAACTCCTCTACAGGCTTCATTATTAGTTTGTTATTTTCTACCGATAACTCTCTTGGGATCGTTAACGCGCCTGCCCATCCATCCGCTTGTTCTGGCATATCCTTTTTCCACATATTCATCCAGCTAATTAGAATACGTCTATTCTGATCATCTAAAAATGTTTGAGGAGCATAAAAATCAACACCATAGTCAATTTCATCATCACTAACCGTTTCAAATGTCCCTGTAATTTCATCCATCTTTCCAATCATATATCTCGTTTTTGATCCTTCCATATTCATAGGAGAAAAAATCAGAACATCTACGTCATCATCTAAAGAGAAAATGTCTGGACATTCCCACATATCTCCTTGATTGCCGTTACTCTCTAGCACGACTCCTGTATACTCCCAGTTCTTCAAGTCTTTTGACCGATAGAGTAGAGCCTTGCCAATTCCATCTTTTCCAGATCCAACTACCATGTTCCATAGGTCATTTTGTTTCCAAACTTTTGGATCACGAAAATCGAAAGACCCATCTTCTGGCGGAGCAGCAATCACTGGATTCTCTTGTAACTTCTCAAAGTGGATTCCATCAGTTGATTTCGCAACACATTGAACTTCTTTCGGCTCCCGCTTCTCGTTATGCCCTGTATAAATTAAATAGAGTTCATCTCCGGAAACAACCGCACTGCCAGAAAAGCAGCCTCCTGCTTCATATTCATACTCTGGAGCAAGAGCTACAGGTAGGTGTTCCCAATGAATAAGGTCCGTGCTTTTTGCATGCCCCCAGTGCATTGGCCCCCACTCAGATTTATAAGGATAGTGTTGATAAAACGCATGGTATTCCCCTTTAAAATAGACAAGACCATTCGGATCATTTAACCAGCCCGCAGGAGGCGCAATATGGTACCCTAGCCAAAACTTTGACTGTTTTACTTTTTCAGCATGATTCTGTAACTGTTCATTTGCTTTTTTTATTGTATAGTTCGTCGTCTTTATTAATTCCACTTTAGAAAACCTCCTATTTTACTGCTCCGTCTGAAACTCCACCAATAATATGTCTCTGTAAGAATAGATACACAACAATAACCGGCATTAACACCATTAAATACGAAGCAAAGGCTAAGTTGTAATTAGCCGAGTATTGTGATTCAAATACATATTGCATTAGCGGCAATGTCCAATCACTAGAATTGTTTAACACAACTAATGGCATTAAAAAGTCATTCCAAATCCATATAATATTCAGAATTGCTACCGTTACGGTCATTGGTTTTAACATTGGGAAAATGATGTGCCAAAACGTCCGAAACACTCCGCACCCATCAATTAACGCGGCATCTTCCAACTCCCTTGGTATGGATTTGAAGTAAGCTACAAATAAGAAAACACTTTGGAAAAGACTGTATGTGATATAAAGCAAGATCAGCCCCCATTTATTTAACATTCCTATTGCACTTAGCTGTTGAATGAGCGGTAGCATCAACACTTGAAACGGAACAAATAGTCCACTCACAAAAAAGTAGTACATAACACGGTAAAATTTCTTATCTTGGTTACGTGCAATTGAATACGATACACTTGATCCTAAGATGATAATAAACACGATAGAAATCCCCGTAATCATAAACGAATTCATAAACCCTTGAACATAGTTCGTCATTTCAATCGCTTGTATGAAGTTCGCAAATGAAAAACTTTCCGGTAAAGCTAAAAATGATACTCTCGTTTCTTCTGGAGTCTTAAATGCAGTAATAACTGTTAAATAGAGAGGAAACAAAATGGCTAAGCCACCTGTAATGATAAAAGCATATACTCCTAATTTTTTGAGATTCATTATAGCTGCACCTCCTTCTTACGTAAGAAGTAAATCTGAATGAATGAAATAATAACAATCATAAGGAATAGCAAGAGGGCTGCCGCTGTTCCATAACCAAATCTATTATTTAGAAACCCTAAATTATAGATTAAGAGTGTAACAGATTCTGTTGCAAAACCAGGTCCTCCCCCAGTCATTGCGACGATATAATCATAGACCATTAAATGCTGCTTCATGGCAAGAATCAAACAAATCGTGATTGAAGGAACAATAAGAGGCAATGTAATGGTGAAAAATTTCTTCAAGCCTCTCGCTCCATCGATATCAGCAGATTCATAGACTTCTTGCGGGATGGTTTGCAGCCCAGCCATGTAAATGATAATTAAGATAGCTGATGCTTGCCAAACCGTTACAACAACAAGCGCCCAAAACACCGTATCCTGATTTCCTAGCACATTCGTTTGAAGAACATCAATATTTAACTGTTCACCTAAATAAGGAATAAATCGAAAATAAATTTGTTTCCAAATAAAACCGATGATTAACATACTCAATACCGCTGGGAAAAAATAAAGTCCACGGAAAAAGTTTTGAAATTTAATTTTCGAAACTAAGGCCATTGCAACACTTATGGCAATAATATTCGATAAAATGGTTGAAACAATCGCATACTTAAACGTAAAGCTTAATGAGTTTAAAAACCTTGAATCACTAAAGATATTGATATAGTTTGAAAAACCGACAAAGTCTTTTGTACGACTAACCCCATCCCAACTCGTCAAACTTAAATATACACCATTTAACAGTGGATAGACGTAGAAGAAAGCTAGAAGAATCAGTCCGGGTATTAATAAAATGAAATAGCCCCGACTCATACTTCGATATATATTTTGATTCATTTTGATCCCCTCATTCCTTATGATTTGAGGGTGACTAGCATACGAGTCACCCTCTGACAGGAAAATTATTGACGATAACTAGCAAACATGCTATCTAAATCTTGCAAATATTGCTCGATGTTCTGATGACTAAAGAAATTTTGTGAATGGCTTCGGAAATCTGCTTCTACAGCCGTTCCACCAGCCCAGTAATGGTTCGGCCAGTTAGCTACTTTTCCTTCTTCAATATGAGGAAGTAAGCCTTGTAATACAGGATCCTTAATTTCCACACCTTCCACAGCACTAAATGAACCATCAAGGTCAGCAAACGTCTGTGCCTCATCAACTAAAAATTCAACAAATTTCAATGCTTCTTCTGGATAATCTGTATCTGCAGCAATAGACAATCCTACGTCAACACCTGAGATAGTAACATTTTCATCAGGGTTATTTGTTTGAGGGAAGGTGAAGTAACCAAACTCTTCATCAAAATTCGGGTTCATATCACGAAGTGTTGGTAGTACCCATGCACCCATGAAGTACATTGCACCTTCTCCATTGGCAAACATTGCATTTCCTTGATCGTAATCTGTACCCATATGATCACGTTGAGCAAACTGAAGAACATCTAACATTTTTTGAGCTGCTTCTTCCCAACGCGGATCTCCTACAATTGTTTCATTCCCTGCATTCAAACTTTCCCAATAATCTGGATCAAATTGTTGAGCAACGAAATTTAAGTTAAAGATAGAAGTTTGACCAAGATCTTGGTTCCCCATAATAACTGGTGTTTGACCCGCTGCTTCTAATGCTTCATTTACCGCCATAAACTCATCCCATGTTTGAGGTATATCAATGCCATGTTCTTCAAAAATTGCCTTATTGTATAGGACCCCATTCGCATTCAAGGAAAGTGCTACACCATACATTCTGTCGTTTTCAATATAGCGATCCTGAATTTCTCCGTTCACTTTGTCTATAAACGGCTCATCTGTCACATCAAGTAAGTAATCATTGTTAGCACGCAACACATAATCTGCTTCTACTGGATACGTAATAAAGATATCTGGAATATCTCCTGTAGAAAAACGTGTTTTTAATACTGTCATTCCATCTGGCACTGTATTTTGTTCAATATTAATAGTCGGATTATCATCCTCAAACTTTTCAATTAATTGGTTAAATGTTTGTACTGCTTCTGACTTCACTTGGAAAAATTCAATAGTCTTCACACCATCATTTGAACCTTCACCGGAACCGTTTGAGGGAGATTCTCCAGAAGTATTACACCCTACAAGAAGTGAAGCTGTTAAAATTGCTGATAAAATAAGTGATTTTTTCATTTTTCTTTCCCCCTTTGATTACATCTTACACCTAAGAAAACGTTTCCATAACGAGGTGTTTTTTTGATAAATGTTTAATTTTTTTCGAAAGCGTTTACTTCGATACAAAAAAAACTGCTTTGAATGGTTTCATAGCAGTTCCCCCCTTAGCTACTCTCTTTTTTACGATAGGCACTAGGTGTTTGTCCTACCTTTCGTTTAAAGACTTGGCTAAAATATCTTTGATCTTCATAGCCGACTAGGTTTGCAATAGCATAAGTTGGCTTCTTCGTATCTTTTAATAATCGGCACGCATGCTTAATTCGAACATTTGTAACATGGTCAATAAACGTTATTCCGTGATGCTTCTTGAAAAGAGTACTAAAGTAACTAGGGCTGAAGCCAAATTGTTTGGCCACACTTTCATGTGTGACTTCTTTTTGGTAATTGTTTTCAATATATGCCTTTGCTTGCTTCAATACTTCCGCACTATCATTTGTTAACTCTTGATAGGCTTCATAGTCAGTCTTCGTAATGACCTTCTTGTCAACATATGGACTAATTGCTTCAAGCTTCATAGCAAATTCATACGACAAGTGGATTGTTTCTAACCGATCCGTTATCGTTCCAATAAATATAGCTACATTCTCTACTTCATTCTGTATCTTTGTCGCAAACGTCTCCATCTCTACTACTAAATTACCTGTTAAAGCAAAAGCGATGACAACTTGTCCCTTACTTGGATGATACACATATCTTAACTTTTGATCCGTGTGGATATCAACCAGGTGGTCTTCTACGAGATGAAAGTTATCAAGTTGAATAACCATCACACCAAATTGTAGATAGAGTTGTTCAAGTGGATGTGGTAGAGATGTGTTTTTTTGAACAAGTAAGTCAAAGATCTTCTGTTTGTCAGTGGAAACATTTACTTTCTTTTCTTTTTCTATTTCCTTAATTGCTTTTTCAATAACTTGATAGAGCTCATCACGGTCAATTGGCTTTAATAAATAATGATAAGCCTTGTATTTAAGAGCGTCACGGGCAAAAGCAAATTCATCAAATCCACTTAAGACAATCACTTTGTCTGCTTTTCTTTTTGGAGCAATCGCTTCAAGAAAAGCAATTCCGCTCATTACAGGCATCTTTATATCCGTAATCACAAGATCCGGTTCATGTTTTTCATAAAGTTCAACTGCCTGTTTTCCATTATTACCCGTCGCTACTACTCGACAATTAAATGTTTCCCAAGGTACTGTATTTTTTAAGCTCTCAACAATTAACTTTTCATCATCGATTAGTACTACTTTATACATCTATTCATCACCCTTCAATGAGATAGGTATATGGATGCGAATGCTTGTACCTATTGTAGAGCTGCAAATCATAAGTCCGCTTTTCTTTCCATAATACATGCGTAAACGTTCATGCACGTTTAAAACCCCATGACCTTGATTATTTTGTACATCTTTTCGCCTTAGGTTTTCCAAGCTTTCGATCGAAAAGCCAGGCCCGTTATCTTTTACATCAATAATTAGTTGATCATTCTTTCTTTGGGCTGCGATTTTAATCATGCTAAATGTATCATGATGAATTCCATGTTCTATACTATTTTCTACAAGTGGCTGCAAAATCAATTTAAGCACTAGTAAATCTTCCACTTGACCGTCTATACGACTTTCATAATTGAACTGATAATCATGTCGTATTTTTTGAATTTCTAAATAACTCGTTACATGACGTAGTTCTTCTCTAAATGTAATATCATAAGGACCTTTTAAACTGATTCGAAGCAATTTCCCTAAGTTTGTTACCATTTTTTCTACCTCTCTAGTCTTATTCAAACTAGATAAGGCATTCACTGACTCTAGCGTATTATATAAAAAATGCGGATTAATTTGATGCTGTAGTACTTTAAATTCTGCTTGTTGCTTTTGTTTTTGCTCTTCTTCTACAAGTTTAATCATTACTTTAAGCTTCTCAACCATGTCATTAAATCCATTTGATAACGTTTGAAACTCCGGCTCTTTGAAATCCGGCATTTCAACTTGTAAGTTTTCTTTTGTCGTTTGGGCCATTTTTCCCTTTAATATTGTAAAAAACGTAATCAATTTTTGTGAAAATGTTCTATGAAAGATTGTAAATAGGAATAACAACACAATAACAAGAATAATCGTAAAAATTCGTATGGGAACAATTTGAGCATTTACACTTTCCCAACTTTTTACTGAAACAAGCGTCCAACCACTAAAAGTTGGCGAATAGGTTAGAAGGAACTCCTTTCCATCCGCACGCTTAAACATCGTTGAACCGGTTTGTTTAGAGGAAATACGCTCTGTATAAATAGATAAGTCTTCGTTAATAAGTTCATTTCCGGTACTGTAAATGATTGATCCTTCTTCATTTAGTATCAACCATTCACTATCACTATTTTTAGCAATTTGATTTGTATTACTAAGCACATCTGGTCGTATGTGCACGAAAAGAAAACCAATTGGCTCAAGTGTATTTGGATGTAACACACTGCGACCTACTGTAAAAAGAGATTGTTCTTTCCCAACTAACTCTTGGTTTTTTAATGGTCCAATCCAATACGGTGCCCCTTTTCTACTTTTTATTTCTTGAAAATAGCTCTTATCTATCATTTGCTTGTATGAAACTTTTGGAGGACTGATAAAATACAAGGGCTCTCTTTCTTCATTGATTAGTAAAAAATCGTAAGTAAATGGATAACTAAAAAGCAAACGAGTAATGGAGCGCTCCATTAGGACTCTCTCAGATGTGAACTGCCATTCACGTTTATTTAGATAGTATTGTACACTTTCTGAAGTTATCACATAGTCAGTAAATAGATTAACCTCTCCCATGATGGAGTTGATATTCAAGTTAATTGCATCTTGTGTATCTAGCATATGTTGGCTAATTTGATCTTTCAAAATTTTTGATGAGACCTCATAAGACATCCACCCCAATACTATAAGAGGAAACAATACAAAACCAGAAAAAGCGAGATAAAAGCGTTTACGTAAACTCAATCGGAGCATCTCCTCTCATGCTTATTTACATATAGGCTCACGGTTGTCCTATTTAATTCCACAGGATTGTTGAAGCAAAGTAGACAGGATTTTATTATTCTTTCTTATCTTACATTATAAAAAACTTCCGCACACTCGCGAAAGTTTTATCTATCAAGAAACTTATTACGTCCCTGCAGCTGCTAACATTTCTTCCGTTTCTACTATTGTTACATTTAACCGTTCCATTAAATCAATGTCGTTCGGTTCAGCAAGTTCAATGCCATTCTCTTTTATAATACGGACGACGAACGATTTTCGCAAAGTCTTTATTCAAATGGTCAATATGAAAGGATTTTTTCAACTTCAAATGATTAGCAATGCCTTTAAATTCAGATTTAATTGTTGTAATTGCTTTTCGTTTCGTCTCAAGCGACACGCCTGTTTCAACCACAATTCCATGCGTTCGCTCATCATAAATGTAAATAAAAGAAATGCCTAGTTCATACAGACGAGTAAGTGAGCGTTCTGTTAGTTCAACTCCCTCATATAGAAGGATTTGTCCATTTTCGTTATAGATGGACTTAGCAAGCTTAGACCCTGCTGTAACTGATCTTATTGCAACTAACCTCATGTTCATCTCCTTCTAGTGAACGTTCAAAGAAATAGTAATTATTTAATAGATTCTAGATGAACTCGTACTCACATGAACATCTCTATTTATTTAACTTTCTAACCTCAGTTTACAACATACAGGCCATCCTGCAAGTAGTTTCCTTCCATTTTAGAGTGTTATACAATGAAATTCAAAGGAATTTGTCGAAATTAGTCAGTGACGAACGATAAAATTATGAAATTTTTGCCAAAAAAAATAGCTGCTAAGATCATTTCTCAGCAGCGGTCTGTTTCCTCAAGACAGAAAGATCCACCTTGTTTCATTGGCTTATGCGTACATAGTTTGCGATGGCTTCTCTCGCCGTGCGCCTTTTAAGAAGATCGCTTAAAAGGCTTAAGACCTTTTACGGCGGCTCCGCTCATCGCTTCGATCCGTTTCCAAAAGGGAAGACCACCCTTTTGGAAACGGATCTATTTCATCTTTAGTAATGCGTCTTTTCCTTTCATTCCGGCGGTAATTCCAAGTTGTTCTGCTTCTAATGTTACGGATTCTAATGGTGCTTCTAATAGTTGTTCTATTGTTCGGACGCCCACGGCGCGACCGGCTATGATTTTACGATCAATCAGCTTTTGGTTTGTATTAAATAGATTCACGTCAAGTGCTCCACACATAATGTACCCTTTATCGTTTGTAACAGCCATAAAATTCGTTTTAGGCAACTTTAATGTTACAGCAATAAATGTTTCGCCTTCAATTTGGATTGGGTTCATCTCAAGCACGGTATGCTCTCCTCCTATCGTCTCATATCATTCTCATTAGTACGATATGAAAAGAAATCCGGAGGCGTGAACCTATCTTACGTCCAATTTTTCTTGAGTTTCCATGCAAGCACATCACGTAAAAATTCGGGCATGAAGTAATGCTTATCCTCTGATTCTGCAATTGCAGGGAAAATATAACCAAACGTGTACATGTCCAGTGAAGCAACTCGATAGATGTGATCTTTTATTAACGGTTGCCCAAGGATGAAAATGGACTCTTCCTCATCGATCTCAATTCCCGTAAAGAGCATCTTCCCTAGTACTTTTCCTCGAAATCCAAAGCCTTTTAACTCAAGGTGAGTTAGCTCCTTCGTGAGGGAGCGCTTAATCGTCACTTCTAATGCTTCCCCCGTTAGTGTAACAACACAAGGGTTTATAGGATGTGGACAAATACGATGGATGTCTCCTTTTGTGATCACTCCTTTTTCTAACGTATCCAGGAGAACCCCTGCATGTAACATGCCTACTCTTTCACCGCACCATTCTGTTACAGCATCACATAACATTTGACCTACTTCTGTATGTTCTTGCCATTTTACAGGAAGTGGCTTTGGCAAAGTTGTCACAGGTTCACTTAAAAGGAAACTTGCTTCCTCTTTCATCCTATTTAACAATTGGTCTGTCTTCTCATCAGTTTTTTGATTTTTCACATCAAGGAGGACGGCTTCTTTCCGATATATGGACTTAGTGTTGCGGTCAAACTGAATATCAACCTTTCCTAAAAAGGCTCCATTTTTTCCAGCTTGAGCAATCAGTGTGTTATTAATAGTTAGCCCTGATGGCAAAACGTGATGAGTGTGCGCTCCAAGAATCACGTCAATCCCCGTAAACTGATTCGCAATTTTTTCATCAGTCTTTAAGCCTAAATGCGACATGAGGACAACAATATCCGCCTTTTTTTCCAGCTGAGGCAAAAGCTCATGTAATACGTCTATCGGGGAAAGTGCCTTCCAACCTAATAACTCATAAAACTTAAGAAAAGGTGCCGTAAGCCCAATCATACCAACCTTCAATCCATTCTTCATTGTATGTATAACATAACGCTCGGCCCACTCTAAGCTGCTCCCATCAGCATTGACAATATTCGCAAGCAAAACGGGAAATGTTGCCTCACCGTAAAGAGATGTGAGTTGATCTTTAGAAAAAGTTACACCTTCATTATTGCCAATTGTGACATAATCAGCTTTTGCCTCATTCAGGAGCTCGATATTTCCTTTTCCAAACATGGCTTCCGTTATTGGGTTGCTTCGATCTGCATGGTCCCCGAGCTCTAAGTATAATGTATAATCATCTCGTTCTTTTTTTATATGAGCGACCATTTGTGACCAATGATCAAAACAACTATGTATATCATTTGAGTGGAATATTGTAACCCGCTCCATCGTCAAAATAAGTACCCTCCTTCTAAAAGCATTAAGCTGATGTCATCCCTTCATATATTAGTCTAAATGCCATAATAACTAGCATCAACCGAAGGAAAAAAACAAGTTTCTCGCTTGAGAGCCTTCGATTAATGGCTGCTCCAAGGGTCCCGCCAATCCATGCCCCTGGTATTAAAGCAAGAGCGTATACCCAATTCACATTGCCTTGGATCATATGCGATACCGATCCTACCACCGCTGATAACAAAATAATAAACATTGATGTAGCTACAGCTAAATGCGGAGGAAAGGCAAAGAGGACAATCATTGCTGGTACAAGGAGGGAACCCCCACCAATACCAAATAGTCCTGAAAGCATACCAACAACAAAAGAAATCGCGAGAACTGGGACAATCCTGTACCCATATGTATAGTCTAATCCCTCTTCATCAGTATACGTTCTTTGTATCCCTTTCCCTGAACGAGGTAGTGGCTTTAAGTACTTTCTAATAAATAGAATAAATGAAACAAAGAGTATAAAAAGACCTAAGTAAACTTGAAATGAATCTGTGTCAAACCCCCGATTTAACCAAGTACCAATAACTGCACCTGGACCACTCGCACTAAAAAAGAGCAAACCACTCTTATAATCTACTTTCTTTTGCTTTATATAAGCGATCGTTGCAGATATCCCGGTAAAGATCATGATTAACAGTGACGTACCAACAGCTACTTGTGGCGTAATGTCTAGAAATGATAGACTACCTAACATTAACAACGCTGGCACGACAACAATGCCCCCACCAAGGCCCATCAAACTGCCTAGCGTTCCCCCAAGCAGACCAACGACTAATAAAATTACCCATACCATCTATTTCACCTGATTTCTGTGCAGTGTGAGAGATAGTCAAAACAGGGAAGTGCACCCTGTTTTTCTTATTTCTGCTTATCCCATGTAAAAATTCAAATACTTGTAGGACTAAATTGGGAAGTTGCGAAATTGACAGATCAACACCTATTTTTGACTCTTTTTAATACTAGAAGGAGATGAAGGACTTTTGGTTGCTTCACTTTGTTACCTTGGGTTTTCATTGCGGTGATGAACACCTTTTCCTTGCCCCTCTTTACCGGTTTGGATCTTCATCACCCTCTTGAACACCTTTTCCCAGCTCCTCTTTACCGGTTTGGGTCTTCATTACCCTTATGAAGACCTTTTCCCTGCCCCGCTTTACCGACTTGGGTCTTCATCACCCTTATATTAAGAAGTTCACTTAAAAGGCTTAAAACCATTTACGGCGGCTCCGCTCATTGCTTAGAGATAGTCAAAACAGGGAA
>NZ_JAWRVK010000054.1:0-25660 GCF_036663575.1 Halalkalibacter flavus | reverse complement strand
TAGTAAAGATCATAACATTCCGTTTAAGTCATTATAATTATGCCCATTACTTTAACTACCAAGTGCTATTCCATTATCTACATATCACTGTGTTGTTCGAACTAGAGTTCTGTGACACTTTTTACTTTGGTTAATTGATGGATTTATGGGATCAGCATAAAAGTTCCTATTCAAAAGTGACGTATAATACCAATTTTGTGTGTCGTTTTTTTTGTGGCTCTATAAGTAACGAATTCTTGCCGTATTCGATATTCACTTTTCTAGCGAGAAATTCAGCTGGTAGAAGCGTAGTCTCAATAATAGATTTTCCAGTGCTGAACTGCTTTTTCACTTTCTGTATTTTGCAGAGAAAAAGTACACATAGTTGCAATTGCGCATACAGAGTATTGCAACACGGAGCCTCTATGGGCATGCTCTTTTAGCCAAGAAGCCAGTAGTTACAGGGCTTGGCTATGCCATGGAGGCTAGCATGCCCACCTCTCCGTGTAAAGTTGCTGCGAAATTTTGTCTTTGCAAAACTCTGCACTTTTATTTTGCAAAACACACTTTCACCACTATTAAGGTCATAACAATTTCATTTCCCTAGTAGACGATGGAGCTCATTGTATAAAATCTCCATTTCTTCTTTGGTACCGTTGGATATACGCAGCTTGTCGAAAAGGCGAGTGTCTTTAAAGTAACGAACGTATATGTTTCTCTCCATCAGTTTCTCATACAATTCTTGAGCTCCGTTGTCTCCGATTTGAGGAGGAGGTGAACATAAGATGAAATTGGTTTGGGATGGTATTACGTCGAACCCTAACCTATAGAGATCTGTACAGAATTCGTCACGGGTGCGTTGCACAGCAGCAGTAGTGTTCTTCATGTACTCTTGGTCTTGCAAAGCTGCCAACGCTAGCTTCTGGCTGACCACGTTAACATTGTAAAGGCTTTTACCCTTTTCTAACGCGGTAATCAACGTTTTATTGGAGAAACAGTAGCCAACCCGCGCTCCGCACAGGGAGTACACTTTGGAAAAAGTCCGTACAACCACCAAGTTTTTATAGCGTTCTATCAACGGAATAGCGGACAAGCCAGATTCAGCAAAATCTATATAGGCTTCGTCGACAATAACAAGTCCCGGAAAGTGGTTCACAAGCCGTTCTACTTCTGAAAGAGGCAGTAGCCGACCAGTTGGCGCGTTTGGATTTACGAGCACTATTACATGTGCACCACTTTCAAGTAGCAGGTCTACATCTACTGAAAAGTCGTCTCGAGTCGGAACTCTGACACATTCTACTTGATGAATAGATGCAATGCTATGGTAAAGCGAGAAGAATGGATCTGGAATGGCGATACGGGAATGTGATTCTACAAACACTGTGAATATTAGAGAGATAATTTCGCTCGAACCGTTTCCACAAAATGTCTGATCCTTGTCTACACCGTACTGTTTCGCCAATGCTGCACGAAGCTCATCGCATCGAGCATCAGGATAGAGTCGTAGTGCTTCCTCGTTAGTCGTACGAAGCACTTTAAGGACATTTGGCGATGGTGGATACGGATTTTCATTCAGATTTAGCTTAATTACACTACTTTCTTCGGGGGTTGGGACCCCGATGCATAAGGCTCCAATCGCTGGATATGTGGTAGTATAATGTTCATCGTTTTACTCTCCTTAATAGCCAGTTATTTAAGAAACTGGCCTTGTTTGATGTCATCCAGTCTTTATGATCAGTGAACAAGATGATATGATAAGCATAATCGGGATTTGTCATTCTTAAAATGGTCAGTTTTTGACTTTTGTCAATGTCAGTTAGTATGAAATACGAGGAGGAATGTCGATGATCGAACTAACGCCTAAGCTCGATGAAACATCAGGTGAAGCTTTGTATATGCAGCTATATCACTATATCCGTGACGAAATAGTGGCGGGTCGCATTCCAACTAACAACCGACTACCTTCCATCCGAAGACTGTCCGCCCATCTTGGTGTCAGCCGAACACCCGTAGCGCTTGCATACGATCAACTGCTTGCGGAGGGGTATATCAGAAGTAAGCCTCGAAGTGGTTTTTTTGCCGCCGAGGTGGAAACATTCACTTCTTCACCACCTACATCGCTCGTAAGGAGCCAGTCCACCGTATTGCCTTCACTGCCACGTGCCTATCACGCACCCCAAGAAGAGATGGTCCTTTACGATTTTGGCTACGGTAGCGTCGATTTGGAAAGTTTCCCACTTACAAAATGGCGAAAGTTGATGAATCGGTGCTTGCTGCCAGAAAATAGTCGTCTCCTGCTGTATGGCGACTTACAAGGAGAACCTGAGCTACGTGCGGAAATTGCGACATATCTACATCAAATCCGTGGTGTCCGATGCTCACCAGAACAAATCGTCGTCGGCGCCGGTACGTATCATTCACTTGACCTACTTTTTCAGCTGCTCAAGAAGGATGTAACCTGCATGGCGGTGGAAGAATCAGTCAACGATGGAGTGAAAGCGTTGTTCGAACAGTTCCGTTTTGACTGTCGTCCCCTTCGGTTGGAAAGCGACGGAATCCAAATTGAAGAGGTATACGCTAGTAAAGCACAAGCAGTTTATGTAACACCTTCGCACCAATTTCCATTTGGCATGACATTGTCAGTCAACAAACGGATCAAGTTGCTGCATTGGGCAAAGGAACAGCAAGCCTACATCATTGAAAATGACTACGATGGCGAATTTCGTTACAACGGTAGGCCAATTCCGTCGCTGCAAAGCCTTGACAATGATGGACGGGTTGTTTACGTTGGCACGTTTTCCAAAGCATTGACTCCTTCGTTTAGGCTCAGTTATCTCGTGCTCCCACACGCACTACTGGAACAGTTTCGGTTCAGAAGGCATAGTTATGATCAACTGGCATCACCGATTTTCCAAAAAACGTTACAGTTGTTCATGCAGTCTGGCGATTTTGAACGGCACATGCGCAAAATGCGAAGCTTGTATCATAAAAAACATGACATGCTGTTACAGGCCATTCGGCACGCTTTTCAAGGCATCGCCGATATCATTGGCGTGGGCTCGGGTCTACATATTTTGCTCAGGGTACGAAATGGAATGAGCGAATCGCAACTCGTTCATACTGCAAAGCAAAAGGGAGTTAACGTTTATCCGACTTCTGTTTACGCGTTGGAACAGGAATTAACTGCGACTTCCACGGTATTGCTCGGCTTTGGAGGGTTGTCCGAGACAGACATTCGTGCGGGAATTGAACTACTCAAACGGGCATGGAGTGCTGATAAAATAGAAACTTGTCGCGCGCGCCCGATTGCGGAATAAGAAAAGCATATTTCTTTTTCTACATATTTACATAAACTCCGATCTTAGAAGTAAAAGTATTTTCTTTTCGTTTGAATTTTTTGGGAATTTTATAGAGTACTTAAGAATTTAAAGAGGAGAATTTAGATTATGACGACACCTATTTATGTAGTAGACGCTTTTACAAATCAAGCTTTTAAAGGGAATCCAGCAGCCGTCTGTGTTCTTTCTACTTCACAAGACGATATTAGGATGCAAAATGTTGCTACTGAAATGAATTTATCCGAGACTGCTTTCCTTCATCCTTATCAAGATGGATACTCATTGAGGTGGTTTACTCCAAATACAGAAGTAGATTTGTGTGGACATGCTACTCTGGCGAGTGCGCATATTTTATGGGAACTGGGTCACATGAACTCAGAACAACCAATTAAATTTTATACTAAAAGTGGGGTACTTACAGCTTGTAAAAGTGGGGAATGGATTGAATTAGATTTTCCATCTGAACAACCTAAACAGGAAAATATTTATCCCAATGAACTTATTGATGGATTAGGAATTCAACCAATCTATGTTGGACGAAACCGATTTGATTATTTAATTGAAATAGACTCAGATCAAATGTTAAGAGGATTAAATCCTAACTTTTCACTATTAGAACAAATCGATACTAGAGGAATCATTGTAACAAGCAAATCAACATCAAATGAATACGATTTTATTTCAAGATGTTTCTTTCCAGCTGTAGGAGTCAACGAGGATCCTGTTACAGGGTCTGCGCATTGTTGTTTAGGTCCATATTGGCAAGAGAAATTAAACAAAAACGAATTTCTTGCGTATCAGGCTTCTAAAAGAGGAGGAATTCTAAAAATCAAATTACATAATGATAGAGTTTTCTTATTAGGGCAAGCCATCACAATACTGAGAAGTGAATTACTAAATTAATATTCTGAGAGGCTGTATAAATTATTCATCTTTAGTTAACATAATTAATCCTAACAGAAGTTCCCCAACACAACCCCCCTTGGGTGCCAAGGGGGGTCAACTTGTCACAATTTATTGTTTATGCAGGATTTGTTGATAAATTAACGTTTACACACGCTCAAGTGCGCCTGATGGCTGTATAAAAAAGTGGCATTTTCTGCAACCTATTATTCAATTAAATGGCCCTTTAATTGAATAATCAGCTGGAGTTTAACAGCCTAGTTTCTTTTACATTCATAGTTGTGTTTGTTTTTGATTCGACAGTTTGCTGCTAGAAAGAGAATCTTTACACTCATCGTTCCAATCTTTGGTCTGTGATCGACAAGTGTATCTTCTCGCTTTAACGACTTGCGTGATTTCTCATGAAATTCTCTTCCAGCTTCATCATTATCAACGCAAGAAATATTTGCTTTACGCTATGTCCTTTTTCTTCTAAATCTTTAACGGCACGATAAACCGTATTCATTTTCAAGCCACTCATACTAACTTATCTTGTATTTTGTACTCGCTCTTTTTTTACCGACCAATAGGATATTTCATGTGAAAATGAACATATTTTACTACAACGATAATTGTAAAAAATCTCAAGTGATGCGTAACGTTAAACGGTTCCTAAGGCTTTTAGATAGGCCCTTTTAGAATGGTTAAAAAGACAGCTAAACAAGTTAAGCTGTCTTTGAAATCCTCACATTTCTAGGTTAAGAAAAGAACTAGCTAAGAATTACTAAATTCATATTGGGGAAGCGCAACTCTAAAAGTAGTCCCTTTCAAACTACTCTCAAGAACCTTTATTTCTCCACGGTGTTCAAAAATGATTTTTCTAGAAAAAGGAAGTCCTACCCCCATCCCATGATGCTTGGATGAAATAAATGGATCAAAAATTGCTTCCCATTGATCAATGGGTATGCCTTGACCAGTATCAGAAAAATCAATAATAATGTGATCATCTTTTATCTTCGTACTTATCGTTATTTCTCGTTGAATATTTTTAGAGTGAATGGATTCACAACTATTCTTAATTAAGTTGACAAAGACCTGTTTTAGATAGACATCGCTAACATATGCTTTTAAGGGCTTGTACTTTTCTATATAAGATAAGTTTATGTTGTTCTCTTTTCTAATTTCATGAGTAATACTAATAGCTTCATTAATAGTTTCATTAAGATCTACAAATTGGAATTCAATAGCTTTGGTTTTTAAATATTCGTTATAACTATGTGTAAGGTTCTCTAATTGTTGAGATGATTTTTGAATCATATCAACCATTTTTACACTTTCAGTTGGCATGGTTTCGGTATTACTAAGGAGTTTTGAATATGCCTTAATAATTTGCAGGTTGTTTTTAACTTCATGAATAAGACTTGAGGCTATATCACCGGTGTAATCAAGCTTTTTTTGCCGTTCTACTAAGCGATTATACTTTAGCGTTGTTAAATTGTTCATCTTTACAAAAGAAAAAACGATAGTCGATGAAAAAATAATAACCCCCATGCTACTAAATATTGCTCCTGTACCAGGTATGAAGTTTAGAAATCCCGATATAAATAACAGCATAGAGCAGAAGGAAAATGTACTTAAAAAAGAATGCAAATATATATTTTGAATTCCTTTAGATATAATAATAATAAAAAGTAATAAAAAAATAAAAATGCTTGTATGTAAAAGGTAAAGACTATGGAATTGTCCATAAACAGGGAAGTATAGACTGGTCTCCGTATTCCAAACCGTCACTACCCTTAAACCCTCTATTCCTAGTTCGGTCCAATTAAGTACATAAATAGCTATAGTCCATAGGAAAAATAAACATAATACTTTTGTGTTGAAAACAGATAAAGCAAGCTTGTACCAGAACGTATTCTTAAAGTTAGGGGCATGTTTTCTAATAATTAAGTAGGTCAAATAAAAGGTTAAAGGCACTATAAATGTAGGCCCTATTCGAAAAAGACGAAATAAGTCCAAGATCATCGTCTCGGGTAGAAAATCCTTGAGATACAACACACCTATGTCAATTTGCCAAAGGCTAATTGACATCATGAATAGTAACAGTGCGATCCCTAACTCCGAACCTTTATAAATACGTAATACATTTATTGCTAATACCAAAGGGATTAACCCAATGGATATAATTAATAGAGCAATTACCATTTTTATTCATCCCTTTTATATCTTTTTACATATGCGCAGGCGTTGTTCCCTCCTTATCCATGATTTGTTATAGCCACCTCATTTACAGGTTGTGTAAGTGTTTGTGTAACGATATTCATTTTCTTAAATCCCTCTTTTTGTTGTTTTAATAGTAGGAGGAATAATTCCGTAATTAATACTTAATAAGGAAGAAATCACTTGAATAATGCCAGCAGCTCCAAAAGGATTTCCTATCATACTTTTTATAGATGTGTATGGTACCGTATGACCAAACAGTTCTTTTGAACACCTTTTTTTAATCAAGTCATTCAGTTGAATTCCTAAAGCTTGACTATTGGTAATGGGGATTTCTTTATAGTTATTTAAATTTGCATTTATAATAGATTCTTGGAAAGTGATTTCACCAATGTTACCAACAGATGTACCGAAAAAAATCTCTCTTTTTTTATGACTTAAATCTTCTAACTTTGAATAAGTTAAAGCCTCTTTTCCAGCTGCCATTGAAACCATTGAAAAAGGTAAAAACCACCCTTTTTTCAGTGGCTCTTATTTGAGTAGCAATGGCTTCGCACGTTGCACGCCTGGTATGAGAAACCCACTCATGCCAGGCTTTTTATAAAGATTGCACCGGCTCCGCACATTGCTTCGAGGGCATTGAAAAAGGTGAATATCGACCTTTTTCAGTGCCCTCGCTGCCATTCCTAAAAGAGTCTTTCTAAAAAAACGCTCATATTATTGGTCTGGTGGAATTTCATTTAATGGACCTCTAATAACTCCAACAATGGTTGTTTCTCCTTTAGGGCTTAAATTAGTTACAGATTCAAGACCATTCACAACCTCCTTTTAAATTTGTTAAAAACTCTTTAATATTACTAGATTTAGGTGCTTTTATACCGTATCCCGTTCCCACTATTTTACTCATAATAATACCAACCTTTTTAAAAAACAGGACTTTTGTCTCTTTAATTATAGTAGGCTATTAAATAGTAAAACCACCTTACAAAATTGGATAAAATGCCAAAAAATGTAATTAACTACTTGAACCAGTTATTAATATTTAATAAAATTATAGTTATGTCTAAGGAAATTTCAATATTAAATATTATAATAGATGAGGAGCAATAATGGAGAAAAAAAGAGAATTGCTTTTGAAGATTGAACATAAACGAACAAAACTCCATTCTAATGTTAGCAAATTTGGTATCTTGTCTTAGGAAGTATTGAAGTGTAGCGAGGAATTAGACATCCTTATTAACATTTATCAAAAATCAGATAAAAAATTTGCGAATCCACAAACCCAAAACCATATTATATAAAAGGATAGAGGCATTTCCTCATCTTTTTTTGTGTTTCAATAACTTTTTCTTAAATTACTTATAACCCGTCAAATTAAGAGTATCGGGTCCTCTTTTTTTATTGTAAAGCTGATAAGAACAGACAACTTATCAAGAAAAAACTACCATACTATAAAAAGTTACGGTAGCTTTTTATGTTTCTAATCTATAATCAAGCTTTATTAAAAATACAATTGAGACTGATAAATCTCATTCGAAATTTAAATATTATTAACAAGAGCCTTTGAATGTTCGATAAGTAATAATCAATTACTTTTGTTTCTTGATTTATCACTTTTTATTTATTCAACGCTATCTCCAATAACAATCAAAAAGTGCTGTCCTTAAATCTTGGATCAGCGCTATGTGACTAACCTATAAAATTCTCATAAAACCATGTTGTAACTTGATAAGCTATATATGAAAAAATATAGCAGATATGTAATCACTCCAGAAAATCTGAGCCATTTATTATCAGCTTTTTCAACTATTTGATTTAGCTATAAGTACCATTGACAATAAAACAAAAGCTCCTTCTCCAACCATAAAAAAAGAGCTATTACTATAGACAATACTAAGTAAAGTAATCGTGAACGACCATAGTTGACCTCCATTACTAACTCTTTCAAATTGACCTTTCCTATAATTAATTTCAACCTAATCTTACCATAAATAGTGAGAGAAGTCTTACAGGAAAACACTGAAAAAGGATAAAATCCCCTTTTTCAGTGTCCTCAAAGCTATTCTTTTTTTATCAAATTGCTACGCTTCCCAAACCCAAGTAAACAACTTACTATCTTGATTCATATAGCGTATATCTAGGCGCTCAATGTCCGGATGAGATGAGTTTTTTAGGCGTTTTACTAAATCGTCTACATCAGCATGTTCATCCAGCTTTAATTCTTGGACGATCTCTTCCACTTTCTCTTTTGCCTCTGCACCCTTTACTACCCGCTCTCCTTGCTCATATTCATAATGATTCGGACTATCATATTCCCATTCATATATCACATCATTTTCAACGACGGTAACCCTAAGAGAAAAAGCTGTCATCAGCTCCGTCCCCGCCGCCTGAACCGGCAAACACAACCCCAGCACAACAACAATCACAAAAGGCACAACATACCATTTCATCATAAACATCACCTCATCATTAAGGTGTGTTAAATTATGGAATGTTATACAAGAGCCCAAGCAAAAAAAGATGCTCTTCCTTTTTTTGCTTGGGCTCTTAGCAATGCGCGGTGCCGCTGCCTGCTTTTAAGCCTAAAGGAGCGATCTTCTCCTTTAGGCACGCAGCGTCTGGAGCCATTGCTCTTCTTCGATTTCACCCCAAAAGACGCACGGCGCGCGGTGCCATTGTGGAGTGACATTGTTGAATAGGAACATACATAGTTTTACCGGGAGTGTATACAAAGTATAATATACTAATATTGGATACAGAATTTGTTTGGAGGGATTATTTTGACAGAAGAAAAAAATTTAAGGGTTTGTGAAAAGGGACATAAGTATTATAAAAGTAGTGAGTGTTCAAGTTGCCCTACCTGTGATAAAGAGAATAAGCCTAAAAGCGGCTTCCTTTCGAAACTTAGTTCACCTGCAAGAAATGCGTTGGTTCACGAAGGGATTGACACTTTGCAAGAACTATCGAAGTACACTGAAAAAGAAATATTAAAAATTCATGGTATTGGACCAGCTTCCTTACCTATTATGAGAATGTCATTAGAAGAAGTAGGGTTATCATTTAAACAATAAATAATCTTCAATATGTGACGTGCATTACTTTAACAAGGAATTCTTTTTCTATGTAAATAAAAAGGAAACTAATGTTAAACTAAATGAGCAAAAAGTTGAATAAACTAATATCTTTCATAAAGCTTTTGAAGCCCAAACCAGTCCAGAAAAGCATGGGAAAAAGTCTTCATAAAGCCGATGATGACCCAAACAGACAGAAAAGCATGGGAAAAAGTACTTCATACAAACCAATATGAATTATTTTTCTTGACATAACATCATCTTCAAGTAATGGATAGCTATAATTGAAGAAGACGATAAAAGAAACGCTCAGAGTTTTTTTGCTACTCTGAGCATTTTTCAATGCTAAATACAATTGATGATTTTACTAGTTATCTCGGTTTCTAATCTATTGTTGTATCACCGATATCGATGGATAACATCGACTCCGCCCGTTACTTCAAGAACCGTTCCTGTAACCATATCGGCATTTTCATCACATAGAAAAAGAATAGACCTTGCAATATCTTCCCCTGTTCCCGATCGTCCAATCGGTGTGTCACTATCCTGTTGTTGCCTTGCTTCTTCGATCGTCGCTTCTTTCATGCTCCCTAAAATGTTACCAGGGCACACCATATTCGCCGTAATGCCGTATTCAGCTTCTTCAATCGATACAGTCTTCATTAACGAAACGAGGCCGACTTTTGCGGCTGCGTAAGCTGAGCGATAGATCCAGCCAGGGGCACTATTGGCTCCTTGAAATCCGTATGTAATAATCCGTCCAAAATTCTGATTTCTCATAATAGGGACTACTTTTCGTAGTAAATGATAGACAGCACTTAAGTTCCCTTCGATCATCTCATACCACTCAGACTCTTCGTAATCAACGAGCTTCTTCCGCTCAAACACATATGGACCGGCATTATTAATTAAAATGTCAATCCTCTTAAATCGATCCATAGCTAGATCAACAGCATGTTGTATATCTTCTTTTTTTGTCACATCAGCTTGAACAAATTGCAGCAGGTCTGCATATTCCTTCCACTTCTCTTCTAATGATCTTACAACGTCTTGATCACTTCGAAAGGTTACCGTCACGGAATATCCTTTAGCAAGTAGAGACTCAGTCACTTGAACACCTAATCCCTTCGTTCCAGCCGTAATGAAGGCATGACGCATGTCTACTCCTCCTCACCCATATCTTCTTTAAGTAAATGATACTATGTTTTAAGCGGATAGTAAAAAAAGAGACTGCTCCATAGCTGCTAAACAATAACCACTATTAAATGGGTTATTGTATAGACTATGAATACAGTCTCTTTTTCATGATTTTGGCTGCCTAATACTTTGTCTTATCGTATTGGTGCTGCATCTCGTCTTGATGACGCTGTTCATGCGTCCCTTGACTATAAGAATCCATTACTTGCTGATGAACAGACATTTCTCCTTCTGCATCATAAACATGGTTTGATAATTTGTGTTCTTTCATGTTGATGTCCCCCTTTTAAGTATTCAATCGCTTACTTAGTATGGAACAGACCAACTAGTTTTATGTTCACAAATTATCGATTAGCTTAAAACTTTATACATTTTTCTGCTTTCTCTAAAGCAAGCTTCACTTGGTCAAAACCAGTTCCCCCTGCACTATTTCGGCGTGCAACAACTGTTTTTGGATGAAGCACATCAAAGATATCCTCTTCAAATAAGCTACTTGCTTCTTTGTAATCGGAGAAAGGAAGATCTAGTAAGAACACGCCTTTTTGAATGGCAACAAGAACTAGTTTGCCAACTACTTCATGCGCTTCTCTAAAAGGCATTCCCTTTGTTGCTAAATAATCAGCAAGCTCTGTTGCATTTGAGAAATCTTGATGAACAGCTTTTTCCATTGTATCTGTATTCACTGTCATCGTTTCAATCATGCCAGCAAAGATATTAAGTGATCCTTTGACTGTTTCAACTGTGTCAAACATTCCTTCTTTATCTTCTTGCATATCTTTGTTATAAGCTAACGGTAATCCTTTTAATGTTGTTAATAATGAGAAAAGATTTCCATAGACCCGTCCTGTTTTTCCGCGGATTAACTCAGCCATATCTGGGTTCTTCTTCTGCGGCATAATACTGCTACCTGTTGCAAATGAGTCATCCATCTCAATAAACTGAAATTCCTGAGTTGACCAAAGAATTAACTCCTCACAAAGACGAGACAAATGCATCATTAGGACAGAAGAGGCACTTAAAAACTCAACAATAAAATCTCGATCACTTACCGCATCAAGGCTATTATGATAAATATCATCGAAGCCTAATAGCTCGGCAGAATACGCACGGTCAATCGGAAACGTCGTACCAGCTAATGCACCTGCTCCAAGTGGGGAGATATTCAACCGTTTCATACTATCTTCATAACGACCGTAATCGCGCTCAAGCATCCAAAAATAAGCTAGAAGATGATGAGCAAAAGAAACAGGTTGAGCACGCTGAAGATGTGTGTAGCCGGGTATCAATGTTTCTACATGCTTCGTTGCTTGATTATACAACGCTTCTTGTAGCTTCTTTACAGCTCCCATGATTTCTTTCGTGTTGTTTCGTAAATAAAGATGCATATCAGTTGCAACTTGATCATTCCTACTGCGCCCTGTATGCAATTTCCCACCAACTGGACCGATTTCATCAATAAGCATCTTTTCAAGATTTAAATGAATGTCCTCTTCAGAAACAGAAAACTCTAGTTCTCCGTTCTTAGCTTTTTCACGTAATATATTAAGTCCTGCTTTAATCTGTTCTACTTCTTCCGCTGGAAGAATGCCACATTTGCCAAGCATAGTAACATGTGCAAGACTTCCTTCAATATCTTCATCAACTAGTGCTTGATCGAAGCCGATCGATGCACCGAATGCATCGACCCACTCCTCAGCTGTTTTTGTAAAACGTCCACCCCAAAGCTTAGCCACTACTGAGTGACCTCCTTCTTCTCTTTGTTCACCATGCTATTCACTTTTGTTGATAAGCCCCATAATGAAATGAAACCAACTGCTGCACTATGATCAAACTCATCATCTGTTGAATAAGTAGCAAGTTTTTCATTGTATAAAGAGTTCGGTGATTTACGACCTTCCACGATCGCATGACCTTTAAATAATTTCACACGTACAACACCTGTTACTGTTTTTTGCGTTTCTTCTAAAAATGCTTGCAATGCTTTTGTGATTGGTGAGAACCAAAGACCATCGTAGATCACTTCAGATAATTTCTTAGAGATAACTGGTTTAAAGTGCGCTACTTCTTTCGTTAACGTTATATCTTCAAGCTCTTTGTGAGCTTTAATTAATGTCATCGCTCCTGGACACTCATACACTTCACGAGATTTAATTCCAACAAGACGGTTCTCTACATGGTCAATACGTCCAACACCATGCTTACCAGCTACTTGATTTAATTCAAGAATTAACTGGTCTAATTGATATGACTTGCCGTTTAATGTAACAGGTACACCTTGTTCAAAACCAATCTCAATAATCTCAGCTTGATCTGGAGTATTTTCAATAGCATTTGTTAACTCATACGCACCTTCTGGTGGTGTCGCCCATGGATCCTCTAGAATTCCACACTCATTTGCACGTCCCCATAAGTTTTGGTCAACTGAGTAAGGATTATCCAAGTCAATTGGAATTGGAATATTATTTTCTTTTGCATAAGCAATTTCCTCATCACGTGACCAACCCCACTCACGAACAGGAGCAAGAACTTTTAAGTTAGGATTTAACGCTTGAATAGAAACTTCAAAACGAACTTGATCGTTTCCTTTTCCTGTACAACCGTGCGCAACAGCTGAAGCACCTGTTTTCTCAGCAATTTCTACAAGTTTTTTAGAAATAAGTGGACGAGAAAGAGCCGATACTAGTGGGTACTTTTCTTCATACATTGTATGAGCTTGTAATGTTGGTAAAACAAAGTCCTCGGCAAACTCTTTTTTTGCATCAATTGAATAAGACTCAATCGCACCTACATTTAAAGCTTTTTGTTTAACAAAGTCTAAATCTTTTCCTTCACCTACATCTAATCCAACTGCAATAACGTCATAACCTTTATCTGCTAACCATTTGATTGCTACTGATGTATCTAACCCACCTGAATATGCTAAAACTACTTTCTCTTTGCTCATTTCTCAAAACCTCCAATGAATATTAATACTCAGAATATTATTTTTATACATCCTTATTCAAAAAAATGAGTGCTCTACTTGCTTGCACTACTTTGCATAAAACCAAACACAATTCTTATTAATATTCATAACTTTAACAGGGGTGATTGGTTTTGGCAAGTATATTTTTTTCTTTTTTTTTTGATTTTGTTTCCAATTTTCGTCTTCCTCTTTTAAAATTGAAGTTGAGGTGATTTACATGAGTGTAATATTCAATTATGATTCACGACTTCGTCTATCATTGCCAGTAATCCAAGGATCTTGGACTGAACTAGATAGAGACAGCCAAGAAAAGATCCTAACAAGGTGGGAAACGATCCGAGGGACCATTCCTGATCGGGTTAAAGAAATTGAACAGCAAATAGAGCTAGTTCATAATCAATTAACTTTAGAAGAAGATTTTGAACGTTCGTGTGAATTAAACTTGGAAATGGCTGAACTCGCTTCAATTATTAATGACTTATGGATTTGGTTCCGCACCACACCATCACTTACATCAATAGCTGCCTAGTAACATCATAGCAAAACCATCACAGATGTTGCCTGTTTTCTCTAAAAAATTCATAAACCTCTAAAAGAGCTGTCTGAAAAAACTTTCGTCTCAGACAGCTCTTTCTTTACATTTCTTCTATTAATCGACGCTTTTGATAAAAATGTTGCCCAACATCAATGACTTGTTGTGAGAAGCGATAGTTCAAGCCCGCTCCTACAGCCATTCCAACTAAGGGAACACCTTGAATAAGTTTCTTTTTTAGCATAGTAATCACAAAGCTTTTCACAAGTTGCTTTGTTAATTGTTCAAAAATGGCGTCTTGCATAATGGCATCATCCCCACTATAAAAGACATGATCTCGTTCTTGATTTTCCACTTCACTCAACAACTTGTCCCATTCATTTGCTTGATAGGATTTTGGAATCGTCGCAACATAAAATAACTTTAACATGTTCATTAATTCGACAGGACGTCTCACATCATATCCATACACTAAAGCAAGATGCTGCAAGGACCGTAACTGGATAACTGCTAAAGCAGGTAAATCTGAAAGCAGGAGGAAGGCCCCCCCCATTCCAGTTAACCCGCCTTGACCTAAAGCAAGCAATCTTTGTTTTGCCATTAACTGATCAGCTAAATAGTCTAATTGCTCTAGTGGGAGACTTTGTAAGTCATCAATCGTTGAAATCGTAGGATCGAATGTACGTGCATGAGAGATGACTCTGCGTTTTGCTTCTTCATAGGACCTAGAATGGTGTAGCCAAGCTTGCAAGTGCAATAAGCATGTATCCATGGCCGTAAGCCATCTCTCTTTAGTCTTCTCACTTAGCTGGTCAAAAACTTGCTCCGTCCACCTACTATACGTCGTTTTAAAATCTGTAGCTTCATACGAAAAGAAAGCCTCTTCCCATTCGTTTATCTCGTGTAATCGAATTTGTAATTGGTCTGTTTTTTTCATTGTTTTTATCCCTCTTTATTACCATAATCATACATATTCGTATACAATTTTCTTTTTAACATTGGAGAATACACCCATTGTTCATTTGCTTTCTCTTGTACCATTTCAAAAGCTTGTAGCGTTGCATTCATTTGTTTAATATGCTGAAAAAAGATTGCTTCCGCTGTTTTCGGAGACGCAGTACTTCCAAATCCTTGACTTACCTCTCCGTATTGACTGGCTATACAATGCTTTAAAGCTAATAATTCGTCATTTTCCCTAGAAATTCCTGCTTCTCTTGCTGCATCTTGGACAAGTTCAAGACTTAATGTAATATGTCCTAAAAACTCTCCTGCCGTTGAATAATCTGGTGCGACCGCATCTGTAAAAACCTCTGTTTTTCCTAAATCATGAATGAGACATGTTGTGATCACAACACTTTTGTTAATTTTTGGATAAAGGGGTAAAAGCTGCAGTGCTGACTGTGTGACATGAACGATATGATCAAGCAATCCAGCATAATATGTATGATGATAGTTTTTAGATGCTGGAATCGTTGTTAAACGTTCTCTTAAGGCTTTTCGGCTAAATAACTGTTTAATGATCTGACGCATCGTTTCCGATTCAATTTCTTCCATCATTAACCTGAGCTCATGCCAAAGAACTTCTCTGTGAACTCCCTTTTTAGAAATTAATTCTGAAACATTGATTTGGTCTGCTTCTGTTGCAAGACGAATTCTTTGAATCGTCAAATGTAATTTTTCACGATAATTTACGACAGTACCCTCTACTTTTACAATCGCTTTTCTTTGCAGTTGATCTATTTGATCTGCAGTAATATTCCATAGCCTTGCCGGAATAACTTCTAAATTTCTCTCTAGCTTAAAGTTCGCATAATCGCTACCATTTGACGCTTGTTTTATTTCTCTCTCTTTGATAAGAAAAAAAGTTGTAATTGTTTCTCCTTCATGCAACTGTAACAAGTGCAATCCCCCCTAACGCTGCTTTCTATATCCTATGCGCCATAGAAAGAATTCAGTCTAATGATAGCGTTGTTACATCGTAAAAGCAAAACTGCATTAAGTAAAAAACCGAGGGCACTGAAAAAGTCCTTTTTAGTAGATTCGAGGAAGCAGCAATGGCTCCACACGTTGCGCGCCTGCTATGAGAAACCCATTCATAGCAGGCTTTTAGACAAAGCAACGGTTCCGCTCATTGCTTAAAGACCATTGAAAAAGGTCAAAACCATACCTTTTTCAATGGCCTCTAAAAAACCCTCCTAAGGGACGGAGGGTTTAAGAGTATTGGATCTATTACTTTGATAAGCGAACTGTATCCCGCGCAATCATTACTTCTTCATTTGTTGGGATAATGATTACTTTTACTGGAGAATGAGGGTAGTTAATAAAGGCTTCTTTCCCACGAACTTTGTTTAAAGCTGGATCCCAATAAACACCCATGAACTCTAAACCTTTTAATACACGCTCACGAATGACATCACTATTTTCACCAATACCAGCCGTAAAGATAATTGCATCTACACCGCTCATACGAGCCGCATATGAGCCAATATATTTGTGAATACGTGAAGTAAATACTTCAAGGGCTAATTCAGCACGTTCGTTACCACTCTCCGCTTCTCCTTCAATGTCACGAAGATCACTCGAGAAACCAGAAACACCTAGTAGTCCACTACGTTTGTTTAGCGTATCTAAAACACCATTAGCGTCTTGGCCTGTTTTTTCCATAATATATGGAATTAACGCAGGATCAATATTCCCTGAACGCGTTCCCATTGTTACACCTGCAAGTGGAGTAAAGCCCATTGACGTGTCAATTGATTTACCACCTTCAATGGCTGCGATACTTGCTCCATTTCCTAAATGACATGATAGCAAGCGTAGTTGCTCAATAGGCCGCCCTAGCAGTTCTGCTGCACGCTCTGATACATATTTGTGTGATGTACCATGGAAACCATATTTACGAATGCCATATTTCTCATAATATTCATACGGCAAACTATACAAGAAAGAAGATTCAGGCATCGATTGATGAAATGCTGTGTCAAATACAGCTACAGCTGGTACATTGGGTAACACTTCTTTAAACGCTTTAATTCCAACTACGTTAGCAGGGTTATGTAAAGGGGCTAGCTCAGACACTTCCTCAATTCCTGCCAACACTTCATCCGTTATTAAAACAGAATCATTGAACTTCTCTCCACCATGTACAACACGGTGACCAATTCCTTCAATTTCATCAAGAGATTGAATAATTCCAAGGCCTGTTAGCTTATCTAGTAACGTTTTTACAGCAACGGCATGATTAGGGATATTCAATGTTTCTGTATTCTTCTCTCCACTAACTTCAATAGTAAATACACCATCTTCTAAACCAATACGTTCTACTAAACCTTTTGTAACAACTGTTTCTTCAGGCATATTTAAAAGTTGAAATTTCAATGATGAACTACCTGCATTTATTGCAATAATTTTTGCCATTCGCTTTGACCGCTCCTTTTTTCCTCTTATCTTCTTTTATCCTCTTCCATTTAAGCACCAGCGATTCATCATTTCAAGTTTATTCGCCTTTTTTCTACTTTTTTCGCGTATATTCTTTATTTTCAGAAATGAAATCGCTTTTTTAAAAACAGAATTTTTTTAAACCAAAAAAGAGTGTACCTTTAGCTTAAGGTCACACTCTTTTTATTTTATATGCGTAACTCTTCCTGAAACCACTTATTTATTTGCTTCATCATATCAGCAAGAGAATCTTTTTTGTTGAAAGAAGGAAGTTCTGCTAGAAGCGCCTGCTTCGGCTGTCTAGTTTGTTCTCCTTTCTTTTGAAGCATAAAGATACTTTTTCCAAATTGTTCAGATTGAAACATACTCTTTGGCAACTGCAGCAATCCTAAAATGTTCGCCTTACCTTTCACATATTCATGTAACTGCTTTGCTTGTTCACTCTGAAAAAGAAAATTAGGAACAAGAAAGAACAAAAACCCACCAGCTTTTGTCTTGTTGATGGCTTGCTCAATCATTAAATGATGAATAAATGAGTGACCTTCTTCTGCTTTAAGTACATAGTCTTGAGCTATTTGATCTTTTGGATAATAACCTACAGGCAAATCCGTTACGACTAAATCTACTTCCTGAAATGCAATCGGCTCAATACTATCTTGATGAAACAACTGAAGCTCATGCTTTTGTAAATTAGCACTAACAAATGCTAGCTTTAACAACGTCTCATCTACCTCAAAAGCACCAGCTGAAAGGCTTTTATTGGATTGATTTAAAATAGTATTGACTAAATTACCTGAACCTGCAGCTAAATCTAAAAGTACGGCAGGTTCTTCACTCTTATTAAGCACTTTATTAACAAGATAGCTTAAAAATAAGCATACAGCATCAGGCGTCATAGAGTGATGAGGCTGAACTGCTCCTTTCATCCCTTTTAGTACTGCTAGTTGATACGCTTTTCTTACATCCTCTTTTGTAACACTTTCTAGGTCCATACTGCTCAATTTATCAAGAAGCCACTCTTTTTGTTCTGGATTAACACTTTGACATACTACTCCTCTAAAAAGATTTTCTCCAGCTTCTGCGAGCCCTTCTAAATATGTCACTTCCCCATTCGTTTCTAAATATAATGCTACATCATCTAAATATGTATATAACTCTTCCATTTTCGTACTATTCAAGACCTTCTCCCCTTTTTAACACTCAACTTCATCCCACTATTTTAGCAAAAGCGTGTTATTAATACTACTTATGATTTTAGTACTAATCCATTTTAAACAGATAGCTACTCTTTCATACAGAAAGTTAGTTCAAGTAGAAAGAAAATAGAAAAGGCCCACCCTATAGCTAGCCGGGCAGACCCTCAAAATATTATTATTTTGCAGATTTACAAGCTTCAATTGCCGCTTCATAATCAGGATGGTTCGTTGCTTCTGAAACGTATTCAGCATACGTGACAACATCATTAGAATCGATGACAAACACCGCACGAGCTAGCAAACGCAACTCTTTAATTGCAACGCCAAACGCTTCTCCAAATGAAAGATCACGATGGTCGGAAACCGTTTGAACATTTTCAATTCCTGCAGCTGCACACCAACGCTTTTGAGCAAATGGTAAGTCGACGCTGACTGTTAACACTTGTGTATTTTCAAGCCCTGCCGCTTCCTCGTTAAAGCGACGTGTTTGTTGATCACACACTCCCGTATCAATTGACGGAACGACACTGATTAAGCGTACCTTACCCTTTGTATCATCTAATGTAACTTCTGATAAGTCATTCGCTAGAACTGTAAAATTGGGTGCTTTTTCTCCAACCTTTACTTCAGTACCTAATAGTGTAACCGGATTATTCTTAAACGTAATTTCAGCCATTGTTACCCCTCCTAATCATTATGTACAAGTTCATCTTACATGAGGCTAGGAAAATATGCCAGTTATATGCATAAAACTTCTAAAAAGAAAAGAATGGGGTTATCCCCATTCTTAAAGTGGTGGTTGATTATTAGGATCTGTTGTAGTTGTTGTACTTGAAAAAGTAGTAGTAGAACCATTGTTAGAACCACTATTGCCATTATTACCAACCATTTGTTGGATTTTTTCAACAACTTGTGGAGCAAAGTCAAGTAACTTCTCATACAAATGAGTGTTGCTATCTAAATGTACCATCTTAACACCTTCACTGTTTACAACTAAGAAGGCAATCGGTGTAATGGATACCCCACCACCACTACCTCCACCAAAAGGATGCTTATGTTCCTCTTTTGGGCCACGTTCTTCGATAACAAATTCACTACCACCTGCCGCAAAACCAAAGCCCACTTTAGAAACTGGCATAATGACACTGCCATCAGGAGTCTCAACTGGGTCACCAACTATTGTGTTTACATCGACCATTTCTTTTAAATTTTCCATTGCCGTCTTCATTAAGCCTTGAATAGGATGGTCTGTCATGATCGTTTCCTCCTTCAAAAATTACATATTTTTTTCAACCGAATTTGTTTTAGACATTTTCGGTCTTCGTCTCCAATGCTTGAGTAACATTAGACCTGCAACGATAGCATGTCCGATTCTAAACGAAAACATGCATGAAAGGTACGTGTGAGATACCATCGCTTGAAAATGTGGATCTATTGTTAGCTTGGGCATGAACTTCATTCTCATATAATTACCAACTAATCCAATAATATTCCCTTTTACCCCCCAAATTGCTCCAGCAAGTTGAGCCGTGTGAGCCGCATCACCAACCCCAATATCTGTGTGCCATGTGAAAGAATTTACTCTAACTTTTTTTAAAAATTTTCTTACGATCTTATGCAGGCCGACTACGTGGTCTAAAAAATCCTTTAACCACCGAAAATAATGTTGCAGCAATTCTGGCGTTACAGGAAGTGCTTTTTTTGATTCTATACCCGCAATTTTTTGTTCTTCTTCCACAATCAAAGAAGCCGTATCATCATCAATTTTTATTACAGGTGCCGAAAATGTATAAATTCTCATCCCCCAAAACGTGACTTTGGCATCAAGTAAGTCATCATCTTGATTATGTCGATAATCTATATATATTTTCACCCTTGAAAAAATTATGATGGTAAACAAGATTATTATTGCTGAAATAATTATCGTCCAAACCATACAATACCCCTTTTACAAAGTTCAATTGTACCTAGTTTCTCCTTTTTTATACAGAATAAACCTGCCAGTTTTGGCAGGTTTACTCAAAATTACATATGAGTCTGTTCTTCGCGTTCATGTATAACGCATGTATCTGCAATCACGTCATGAAGACCTTGTTTTTTTGTTGTAAAAGCAACCATAACGTAAATGACATAAAGTAGAAAGAAAGATTGATGTATGAAGCGCCCAACGCCTTCTCTGAAAATAATTTGTGTCCAACTTAATTCATCATTCTTTAACGAGATCACGCGGAGCCCCAAAATCATCTTCCCAATTGTTTGACCGTAAATTTTTGTCATAGTCGCGAAATACAAGAAAAATATGACAGCTGATAAAACTGTCTCTAGGTTAAAAGGACCAAGTGATAACAACCCATTTACATTCGTTAGCCGCAGCAGCGGGTATACAAGTAATCCATTTAATGAGAATACCGTTATCATATCTAAAAGAAATGCCCAAAGCCGCATCCAAAATCCGGCAAAATATACGGAGGTTTCCGCTTTCTCCATATCTTTATTAATTTCAGGAGGAGAATGAATGTCTTGTACCTTTCGATTTCGTAAACGACTATTTACGATACGTTTTCGTTTTGGCAGAAGTGCTCGTGCAACTAATTGACTCAATGTTCTCCCCTCCTTAATCTGTATAGATATATTTTAAACTTGGTGAACGATGTGTAGCTAAGATTCGTTCAAGTGTTGCTAGTTCTCCAGTATTATTACCGAACCATTGCTTCAACGACAAAGAAAGAAAGCCTGGAAAACCAACATGTGGCTCATATTTAATTACATCAAAATTTCCAACATGGTCTCGCATCATAGCAATCGTATCATCTAAAGTTCCAAGCTCGTCAATTAAATCAAGCTCCAAAGCTTGATTTCCGCTATATATTCGTCCGTCCCCTATTGTACGAACTTCAGACTCAGTCATGTTTCTTCCCTCCGCAATGACTCGAACAAACTCATCATACGATTCATCAATTAAAGATTGAAGGATTGCTCTATCTTCTTCCGTCATTTCTCTTGTCGCAGACATAATATCCTTAAATGGACCACTTTTAATTGTATTCACTTTCACTCCATAATTTTCAGCTAGTTCTGTTACGTTAATTGATTCCATTATGACACCAATTGACCCGGTTATCGTTTGTGGGCTCGCTACAATTTTATCAGCTGGTGCAGCTATGTAATATCCTCCAGAGGCTGCCATACTTCCCATTGAAACATAGATTGGCTTATCATAAGTCGTTTGTGCTTCAACGATTTTCTCGTGTATTTCAGCGCTTTCCACAACGCCACCGCCTGGGGTATTTACCCGAAGAATAATCCCTTCAACATTGGGATCTTTACCCGCTTGTTCAATTTGCGACAAGAACATTTGATGTCTGTAGCCAGTTGGTGCAAATAAGCCTCCATCCCCTACATCTTGTATGACCCCATTAACTTCTAATACAACAATTTGACCTCCAAACTCTTCCCCTGTCTCAAGAATCTGTTCAGTCCAATCATGATGTCGCATGGAATCCATCAATGAACTCGTATTTGAAAAAATCATCGATGTCGCTGCATTTACCACGAGCGAAACCACCAATAGCATAGCAACAGCAATTAACGCTAACCAACGTTTACGACTCATTCCCTCACTCCTCTAATTTCACTTTTTCTTTCTTTTTCCCAATCAATGGATATGATAACATAAAATTGATAAAAGGACATTTCAGAGAGGATGAGAATTGTGTCATCTAGAACCAACCTGTATTTATCCTATAAGCGTACAAATGAAATGGAAGAAATCGTACACCAGTTACGTACTCTTGCTGAAGAGAACGATTTTAACATCGTTACTAATGTTGAAGAGGCAAATATAATTGCAAGCATAGGCGGCGATAATGCTTTTTTGCAAGCAACTCGAAAGACTGGCTTTCAGCAAGATTGTCTATATGTAGGTGTTAGCACGGATTCGTTAGGATTTTATACGGATTTTTCTATTCAAGACATAGAACAAATGATTCAAGCTATGAAAAACGCTGAGGTGGAAGTACGACGTTATCCAATCCTTGAAGTGACAGTAGATAACGAGAAACCATTTTTTTGCTTGAATGAATGCTCAATTCGTTCAAATGTTATCAAAACATTTGTCATTGATGTATTCATTGACGATTTGCATTTTGAAACATTCCGAGGGGATGGAATGATCGTATCCACACCAACTGGAAGCACGGCTTATAACATGTCTGTTAATGGGGCTGTAGTTGATCCGACCCTTCCTTCTTTACAAGTTAGTGAAATCGCTTCATTAAATAACAACCAATATCGTACACTTGGTACATCCTTTCTCCTTGGACAAAACAGATCATTAACATTAAAAGTTGTACAAGATGGAAATGACCACCCAATTATTGGAGTTGATAATGAAGCCCTTAGTATTCGTCATGCTAAACAATTAAAACTCCGTCTTGCTGAGCAATCAATTAAGGTATTAAAATTAAAAAACAACTCTTTTTGGGAAAAAGTTCAACGAAACTTTCTAAGCAAACCAAAATAAGTATAATAAATAAGCCTGTCCAGCTCGTAAAATTCTCGGACAGGCCATTTATTATTTTTCATACATAATTGTATTATCTACCACAGTCATCACCACGTTTGTAGTTAAAATATTATCAGGGCTAACTGTGAATAAGTTTTGGTCAAGTATCGTGAAATCCGCTACATAGCCTTTTGCTATTTTTCCTCGTTCATTTTCCTTTTCAATCGCATAAGCACTTCCCGATGTAAAAAGTTGCACTGCTTCAAAAGGGGTAAGTTTTTGCTCTGGTAAGTACCCTTCATGATTCTCTCCTATTCGGGTTCTCGTTACGGCCGCATGAATACCAAGAAGTGGATCAACAGGCTCAATTGGCGCATCTGAGCCACCAGCGCAGTGTAACCCATTTTCAAGTAACGTTTTCCACGCAAATGAATGTTTAATTCGTTCCTCTCCTAATCGTTCCATCACCCAAGGAAAATCCGAAGCAACAAATCTTGGTTGCAGGTCAAGTATCACCGGCAACTTTTTCATTCGTTCAATTAGCGTATCATCGACTACTTGAACATGGATCAGTCGGTCTCTCCCTCCTGTCACTGGATATTGCTCTAGAGCTGTTAGAGCCATATCAAGAGCAGCATCTCCAATCGTATGAATGGCCACAGGGCGATTCTTGTTTCGTGCCTCTCTTACAAGTTTCTGTAAACTTTCTTCCGTATGTATGGCTACACCTGATGTTGATGGGTCATCAGTGTAGGGACTACGTAAATAAGCGGTTCTCCCTCCAAGCGCACCATCGGAGAATATTTTCACTGCGCCTAGTTCAATAAAAGGAGTGATTGACCCTTTATCATAATTTTCTTTTTCCATTTCATCGATTGCTTCATGATGAACAAGGAGATGAACACGAAATTTCGTTTGTTTGCCATCTATGACATTCATAAATTGATCAAACGTTTGTTTAAATCCTCCATAGTAATGAAGATCCTCTGTATGACCACCAACTAATCCTACTCGTAATAAATCGTTAACAGCTACTTTAAGTGCGCGATTCACATATTCATCTGTGACTTCCGGAATTTTTTCTTTCACTAAGTCCGCTGCTGTATCAAGAAGAAACCCAGTTGGCTCTCCATGGTCATCACGAACAATGACTCCCCCCGTTGGGTCTTTTGTTTCCTTTGTTATCCCTGCCATCTCTAAAGCCTTTGTGTTTACAAGCGCAGCATGTCGACAAACTCTTGTTAAAAACATTGGTTTATTGGGTGATATTTCATCCAGTTCCAAACGATGAAATATTTTCCTATCAGGAAAGTTATTTTCATTCCAACCTTCCCCGAAAATCCATTGGTCACCGCTTGATTGGTTATACTTTCTCTCTAGTAAAGACCTCATTTCTTCAGCTTGGCTCACTTCAGATAAATCAAGCCGAATCAGCTTTTCACCGTGACCAATAATATGTAAGTGACTATCAACAAATCCAGGATAAACAAAGGCTCCAGACAAATCATGCCTTCTCTCAATTACATGTGCATAACGTTTTTCCAAAAGCTCTTTGTTACCTAAATCATATATTCGACCATCTTGAACATAAAGAGCGGAAACCGTTTCGCCTTCTTTTGTCATTGTAAAAAACGTTCCGTTATACCAAAGCGTTCCCATAAATCCCTTCCTCCTCAATATTTATGTAAACGTTCATCCTTTATATTTTATTATGTCACTTTCAAGGAATTTTCTCAAAAACAAAGAGAAGGGTGTAGTTAAACACCCTTCTCCCAGCCATAATATATCTAATTATTGGATGCTACCACCCATTTGTTGTTCAGCCATTTGAACTAGACGCTTTGTAATTTCTCCACCAACAGAACCGTTAGCACGAGAAGTAGCATCTGCTCCAAGTTGAACACCAAATTCGGAAGCAATTTCATACTTCATTTGATCTAGAGCTTGTTGTACACCAGGTACAAGAAGCTGGTTTGAATTACTGCTGTTGTTGTTTGCCATGTTTCTCACCTCCTTCTGTACTCATAGAATGAGTAAGAGAGGGTAAAAACATACACAAGGTTAGCTGGTAATTGTTGTAATTAATCAAACATAGTTTCATCAAAAAGGAAGATCACCTTTTGGGTAGGAATAGTGCGATCCTTTTTGCGCTGGCTTCTCTCGCCGTGCGCCTTTTGAGAAGACCGCTCAAAAGGCTTAAAACATTACGGCGGCTCCACTCAGCGCTTAGTTTAACCAAAAAGGAAGATCACCTTTGCAGGAATAGTGCGATCCTTTTTGCGCTGGCTTCTCTCGCCGTGCGCCTTTTGAGAAGACCGCTCAAAAGGCTTAAAAC